>DATKXK010000001.1 GCA_035529075.1 Acidobacteriota bacterium
CGAGCGAGTCCGCAGGACTCCCAGACCGGACTGCGAAATATCAAGGCGTGGCTTGACATCGAGCCGGGTACCAGGTATGATCCTTAAAGCGGTGGCATCGTAAGGTCTGATCTTCGTCGCATCTGCAGGTTCTCACCAGACACTTACTGACGGGCTTTCATCCAAGCACACAACTCAAGAGGCCATTGAACCGCAATGGTGGCGTGGCAACACGGGCGATGGCCCGGGCGAGATCGTATACATCAGCGATCTGACGAGGTTGATTGATCACCTGTTTATCAGCTTCATGCCGTTAGAGGTGGCCTGCGACCGGCCACTCCGGGAATGTGGTTTGCCGGCGACCTGATCCTCACCTCGGCCGACTCCTGTGAAATAACGATCCTATTGGTTGGGGCCAAGGTATGGGCCGGTGAGTTTTGGGAACTCGACTTGTTAGGCGTTCACCGTCATAACAAACGTGAGCAGCAAACCGGTAATAGTATTTCGAATTCTCATGTTAGTCTATTCTTTTTGTATTTATTTTCATTTCTATCTTCGTATTTCAATTCCCAGCCAATCCTCGAGGGCTGTATATATTTGTTCTTTTTCTGGCAACCCAAAATCTACTATACTAAATACATGTCCTTTATCCCTGGCAATGAGTTTGACTGCATTGGTGTTTCCTGTTAGTTCTACTGCGCACGAAGTCCACATGTCGTATTCACCGTAGAGATAGAGAATGTTATTCCCTTCGTTTTGAAGGTAGTTCAGAATTGTTGGCATAACATCCTTTCGAAACGTTGCGTTCCGGGCATCCTTTGGAACGTAGATCGAAAAGTTTGGATCTTTAACCCACTGCAGCAAATCCACCATGTGAGCTACCGGATAGCCATGGTAGCCCAACTCCGTGAATTGTTGATAGTAAAGAGCCGCATTGTACGTCATTTGGCGTTCTGTAAACCTTGTGAATGAACCACTCAATAATCCAAAAAGCTGCTCTTTTGGCGCATCGGGTTGAGGAATATCCGACCCTCTTCGATCACCCGACCAGAACGAGAATGGGAATTGGATAATAGCCCATTCAAAAACCTCGTCAAGGCCGAGGGCAAAACTCAGTTTCTGGTTCATCGACAGCTCTTTCAGCATGGGAAGTAGTTCTGACCTTCTCGCCAGGCAGGTTCTCTGAAACTGCTTAGTCTTTTCTCGAGTCGGCTCATCGCCAATAGAACTCATAAAACTCTCGAAACGCGGATCGATAGGGCCTAACATGATTGGGGCAACCCAAGCGACTGTCGCATCCACATCGTGTGGGTAGTTTGCCCGGTGAAAAAGCGCAGCCATACCGCCTTTACTCCTACCGCATGAAATCCATTTCCCCGGATAAATTGCCTTTAGAGTCTCTACTACCAGATGAAGATCCGATGCGGCCTGCCACGATGTAAGATATTCCCATTTCACCGGATTGGGCTTTGATGACTCGTAGTATCTGTGTTCAACGATGACCTGGTTGGCATCAAGTATTCTTGCCATTTCCCGCTCCTTGGGCCAAGAAACTCCGTACCCCTCGGTTTCCAACACGACAGGTTTTGAGAAGTCGCGGTGCGAAAGAAATACGCGCTGGGTAAATCTCGCTCCTTTGGGATTCCCATGATCCAAAGGTTGAACAAATGCCAACTCAAATCCCTCAATAAAACCGGGAAGGGCCTCAATTCTCTTAACATATACACCATTAATTGCCTTTAACCTGTCAAATAGGTCAGCGGAATGTTCTTGACATTGTCCCGGACACGGAACTGTCAGCTTGAATAGCAGAATAGAGAGGCAAACAAAACGAATTACATTTACTGTCATTGTCAAACCTTTTTGTGAGCGCTATTTGTCATCGATCGCATATTCCCCTATTAGCCATATTACTTCCAAAAGAGCTTAGCCGGCATGCCGGGCAGAAGAACGAAGATGTCCTTGTAGTACTGCCGGACTTTGTCGATCTTGCTGTCCGCGACGCTTTCAAGCTTGATAGTGAGGTGGCCTAAGGCGATGTGGTTCGGCCTGAGGACCTCTTGGAGGAAGCGAGGATACGAAGGATTCGGACTCAGCGGCCAAGCGTACCCAACAACGGCCAGATCGATCGGAACCGTTCCCAGTCCGAATTTGAGGAAATCATCAGGCTTCCCCATCCAATCCCCTTGGTGGAACACCCGCCAGCCGTTGACCTCGATGAAATACATGAGGTTCATCGGTGCTTTCTCGTTGCCATGGAGCGTTCGAACGATGGTGAGGGGGATGCGCGCCACGTCCCTCTTGACGTTCTCTCCAACCTCGAGGTCGACGGAGATGATCCGCGGGGCGATTCTCGACCAGTCCGACGCGACGTTGCGCATCTCGTCCACCGCGTCCGACGGCGCCACGAGGACGGGCTCAGGACGAGACTCCAGGTAGCGAACCGCCAGGGCAGCGTCGAAATGATCCCGGTGTTTGTGCGTGACGAGCACAAGGTCGACACTGTCGAAGGGGGCTTCCCCCTTCATCATACTGTCGAGCGTCTCGAGTGTGGGAACACGGTACAACTTCGGCTTATCGAAGAGGCAGTCGATCATGACCTTGGAATCACCCGAGCTTACCAGAACGCCCATGTTGGCCACGTAGGTCAACACGAGAGGCTCTTGAGTCGCGGTCTGTCCCGATAAGGAAGAGGCCCACGGCGTTTTTTGGCCAAGATATGGGCCTGTTAAAACCGGGAAATCATCCTTCTGTGCGTAAATGGATTGACCCAATATGGCGGAAACCAGAATCACAGCACAAATTGTTTTAGATCTCAATTTTCTATATCCTCTTTTCCGCTTTCTTATCTACTAATACGTTGAAGAGATAATTGTGTTACACTTCACCTTATTCCCTTCCAACGACTTCCACTCTTTGTAGTATACCTAATGCATGCTCGAAAGTTGAATTCCATAGAAGTTCGGGGAGAGTGAGGTCGGGGCCACTTGACGAGACCTGAACTCATGTAATAATGAGGCGTGGTACTGCCCGGCTGAGTTCCAAGCCGCTGCGCCATGCTTGGTGGAAGCTTTAATCATTGTGATCCGCATTGCGCAACTGCACCGAATGTACTGCCGTGTTCTCTGTCGCTGTCATGTCCAACCTTGACCGATATTCTCTCGGTCAGCTCTGCCCGTGAGTCGGTCTGTGTCCATCCTGTGAGTACGGGGGACAAAAAGAAACACAACCAGACAAAACCAGACAAAAAGAGACAACAAAACCTATATTTATCCTGTTAAGCCGGTTACGGCGTATTTTACTGCACCCCAACGGGTTACACGAACGCCCCTTGGAGAATCCCTGCCTCTCCGCCAGATTGTTTTGGGGCGGTGGAACCAAAAACCCTTAGAGGTAAATGACTGTCAAATCAAGTCTCGTATAGTGCACTTTAGCTCTGCCCACCCTGATGCTGCGGTCAATGTTACCGGCGCACAGTCCGTATCACAGAGAACCATACTCCCGGTACCCGGGTCAGGCTCCGACTCGAGTTGCCTCTCCCAGGGAGAGTGGGCTCTCTGGTGTCAACTATCCCTCTACCGGCGGCTGAAGGGTTCTGCTGCGCCTTCACAGCCAGGCTGAGGATACAGATCAGTGGCGTCGCGGATTCGGCCGGCGAACGATGCGATTCAATCTACCCCATCAGCCGCTCGCAGCCATGTAACCGATTGATATAGGCTAACTGTCCAATATGGTAGCTTTCGTGCAGTTGCATGAAGCCCACTATGGACCCAACCGTCCTTTCAACGCCGGGCATTTCGAACGGTGACTCTCCGGCCAGTACTTCGTCAGGAACCTCCTGCAACCGGGCATGCATCTTCGTAGTTATGTTTTCCCATTCATTCTCGATCTGTTCAAGGCTCGGATAGATGGCCGGATCGCCTGGTTCTGCCCCATATTGAAACAGACTCGCGTCCGGGAATTCATCCTTGATTCCAAGTAGTCGAGCCACGACAAAACGATACGCCGTCAGGTGACCAACTACCCAGTGAAACGAGTTTCCCTTATCATACGGACGCTTGTGCAAATCAGAAGAATTTGCCATCTCCAGAACCTTGCGAAACAGGTCAGAGTTAATCTGGTACAGCGTCGCGATGGATTTCATGTTCGGGTTCATCCTCAGGTCCTTTCATTCAGCTGTGTGCGAGCACAGGTAAGTGAGTTCCGTTATCGATTCTTGTTCCGTACAACGAGATAGTTTTCACGCTTTCCTCGGTTTGCCCGCGTTCAATCCGATGTCTTCCGGCACCGGCAACTTACATTCACCCTCTCCGGGAATCTCTCCCGCCCCTGCATTTCGCGCGCGATGCCACGGAAACGACAGACAAGTCAGTCTTTTCAAGAACGATCGAGGGGAGGTCCGAGGCCGTAGTACAAGTTGTCTCCCGCACCCTGGCTCCAGAGGAGTGGATGAACTTTTGATATATCCAGTTCACCCTCAGTGAGACATTCTTCATCAACATACGACTTGATAACGCGGCCAATGACCCCTTCACCCTCCTCACGGGTGATGATCTCAGTGACTTTACACTCTATGTTGATGGGGCATTGCGTAATCATCGGCGCCGTTTTCAGTTCGCCATAGAACGTATCGAAAAGCCTGCTCTTGTCGTAATCGCGGCCGGACTTGGACCCGCAGATATACATCTCCCGGAGTAGTGCTTCTGAAGGAATGTTCACACTGAACGCCCTGTGCTCCCTGATTCCGCCAAATGTATAGCGTTTTCGGTACATGCTGAGAAAGATATAACGACCGAACGCAAACGGACAGATGTAGCCTATCACCAGGTAGTTGGGCCGTTCGTCAACGAGCGCCCCTACCAAGACAGCAGGAAGCGGGTAGAGCTGATGCCTGTCATATTCGTTTTTCACGTGTTCTCCTTTATGGCTGCGGACCTTGCGTGGACTATTTCCAATTCGGCTTACGCTCAGTCTCTTGCTTTTCCATAGCAGACAACCGAGTATACCTATATGCTAACGTGATTTGTCGTATAAGTCACGTGCAATGTAATCATCATTAGCATGCACACCATTTATATAGCTCTCAGCACTGTTTTTGACCGCCGGTCTGTACACAGTTGTTGCGCAATATGAGCGGCGTTGAACAACCCCGGCCCGACTATGGCTACGCATACGACGATGGGTTTCTGAATCTGATCATCGTCGAACATCTCCCTGAGAATGAAGCGTCCGCCAGGCCTGCAGTATGTGATCAGATATAGAAACACTCAGCATCGCGGCGCTGATAGTATCGATTGACAACTGGTCAAAGCTGACACACCGTACTGGACTATCCGTTGCCTCATATCTGCAGCAAATACTGCATCTTGACAAAGAACTGTCTGGATGCAAGCCTGTTCGAGATAGATATGTGTCCACTCGTGTTCTCCCGGGTAAGCTCCTCGTAGTTGTAGGTTGATCCTATATAGAATACCGAGAACGGGTTCAGCCTGTACGTCAGGAGTGGTTCAATGGACCACTGGTCGATGAAGTCATCATACTGAATCGCCAGGCGCCCTGCCATCCGGCGCGATACCTGGTAATCCATGCGCGTACGGTATATAAACCCGTTATACAGCTCCTCATCCGAATCCAGCTGAAGACCTCGAGCGTAATCCAGCCACTGTTGCAGCAAGATGCGATCGTACGGCTTCAGTTTTACCGACAGGTTGAGATCGAGTGTCTTGGCCATCGTCAAATAACGTCGAGCTATTCCATGCCCGCAGGTCACAGCCGCTTCCAGTTGCAGCAGGTTCCCAAGCTGAGCACTAGCGTCCTGATAGATGTGCCAGCTGTCGTCGGATTGAATACCCCCGAAGTTCTCCGCCGTCCGTGCGTATTGCGAGAAGAATCCCGCCTGGGCTACTCTGAGACGGGTCCACAGGTTCAATTCGAGCATTCTGTACTTCGGTTTGCCGTCGAAATTCCACTCTCCAAACAAACTGATATGTGGATTGATTGTTTCAAAGGGCCCCGCGGGCAAGCGATGGAAATAGCCAACGACGGAGTTCACGGCACGATAGTCATTCTGCGGTACGAATCCGAGGTACTGTCGGAAGGTTGGGGCAGCCTGTTCGAAAGCCAGTGAGGCGTTCCAACTGCTTGTCCACCAGCCCAGGTAAGCATAGTCGAATTGTCCCCAGAATGACTCTCCATCCATTGCTCTGGTATAACGCTTATCGAATGTAGAATCTGAGTCAGCAATCTCGCCGGTCAAGCCGGGATCATCGTGTTCGGTTACGTGACTGGCCGCAAGATGGTACCTTGCCCGAACCGTCGGAGCCAGTCGGAAAAGTCCGTCCAGTGTAACGGAAGAACCGGAGCCACCTCCGTTGAATCTCTGGTCCGTGACAATCATGCCTACCTCGGAGCCTTCTCCAACAGATTGCCTGATTCTGATCACGTTCGACGTGCTCTTTCCTGCGAGCAGATAATCGCTCCGCTCCTCGGACGGCAATACGATTGGTGATATCCGGTCTCGAGCCAGCAGATACCCCACGCTGGTGCGTCCGGAGCGCAAGGTTGCCTTCGCAACGAGCTCGGGGTCGTTGATCATGCGTGTATAGACAGTACGGATGGCGGCCCGGAACAAGTCGCTACCCTCCTGAAAGAACGGACGGCGTTCCGGATAAAAGAGCGTGAATGTCGTGGTCACGTCGATCTGTCCGGCATCGGCTTCGATCTGGCTGAAGTCCGGATTTACTGCAGCCTCCAGAGTGGCGCTGGAGGATATAGAGTATTTACCCCATACCGAAAGTTCTCCATCCGGATTATCGTTCACGAATTCATACGGAGATTTAACCTCGCCGGTCCCGGCAACCCGTCCCGACTGATATGCGATCACGCTCGGGGTTATTTGAATCCCCCGTCCGGGTGATACTCCCGCAATGCCGCTTACTGTTCCCCACTGGCAGGGCCAGCAGTTCTCATCACGGTCGTAGGCGGCCCAGGCGTACTCGGCCTGTGTTTCCCTCGGATGAATGCGCCAGAAATCCAACCTCCAGACCCGGTTATCCCTGTTCGGAAACCTGAGGGATGCAAACGGAATGGCTATTTCTACCTGGTAACCGGAATCAGTGACTATACCTGCTGACTCCCAGATAAGATCGAAGCCTCTTTCCTCGCCGCCGGTTGCGGCCCACATAACATCTCCCTGAATACCCAGGGGGTTGACGTACAGCAGATATGCCCAAGCGGCGTCTCCGTAGGTGTCCAGACCCACCATGACATAATCGTCGCTGAATATCTTGTCACGCTCACATAAGGAAGCCCGGATGGTCTCCGGCTCGTCGTGGCAGACGAAGGCGATGTACAGCTTGTCGCCATCATAGGTTAGGTAAGCCTCAGTTTCCACAGGAGGTTTCGTCCGGTCGCCTGGATAGCGCTCTGCGAAGTTCGCTGCCAGCGCGGCACTTTGCCAACCCGAATCGTCCAGATGACCGTCAATCTCAATATTCCCGCGCGCTCTGGCAGCCTCAAGGGACGGTTGAAAGACAGGGCTGAAGTCGTTGACCGTTTCACAGTGCGTTGGGGCAGGAGACCAGACGAAGAGCCCCGCCAAGCACGCCGCGAGAAGCCAACCTGAGTATCTCATATGTACAACTCCTTGCCACATCGCCGACATTGTTCCGGCGCTTTGCTGAACGTTCGTAAAACCAAACGCTGCCGTCATTGCGCTCACCGGGTACTTCGCTTAACGCTCGTGCATTATAGCATACGCCAGATAGTGCTATAAGTCTCATGCAATTATACTATAGTATCCATGATGCTTCGTCATATATCGCTGCAATTCTCAGACGTGACTCCTTTGGCGCGCAACTTACAGGGGCCGTTCCTCCGGATATCTGAGTTCCTGCCACCCGGAGTCATTGGTGAAGTGAATGATGTCTATGTGAACTTCACGACAGTGACAGGTGACGTCGTACCCTGGCCTTCGCATGTCGAAAAGGAGGAGATGTGTTATGTCGTTAGAGGCTCGCTGCGAACGGACAGTGAGAACCGTCCCGGCCGACTCCCGACCTGGACAGTTCAAGTACCGCACCGACGAGAAAGATGAGCCAACTACTCCAGGCCGGAGCCCAGATTGTCTCGAAGCAGATCGATAAAACCTTGTATGTAACCGGGACGGTTCGGATCTTTCAGAGTCATTGCATACCAGGTTCGCTTGACACCTTTTCTGGTGAGACGGATAGGAACCAATCTTGCGGACCTCAAGTAAGGTGTTGCCGCCCACCGGACCATAACAGTTATCCCCAGGCCGGCCTTAACCATGTCTATGATTGCATCCGTCATAGGCAGCGTGACCACCTCTTTCGGCGTGACACCGGCAGGTGTAAGTACCTTTTGGAATAGATTGCTTTCTTCCAACTTACTTTCAAAAACTATGAGATTCTCGGCGGCAAGGTCTTTAGGCAGAATGAACTTCCTACTTGCCCAGCGGTGATCGTTGCGAACAATAACAACGTCCTCGTCCTCGAAAAGAGACTGATACTGCAGATCTTTGGACGATATGACTCGATTCACGAGGGCCATGTCAAGCTCACCATCAAGCAGAGAATTGTAAGGATCAGCAGTTGCGGCGAGGCGGATCTTAATCTCGACACCCTGGAATTCTTTTTTATATGCCTCCAGGATTTTAGGAAGCCAATGGTAACACGTGTAGCATGCGGTCACCAGTCTCAGCATGCCGCCGCGCCCATGGCTAATGGCATTCACGTCATTCTCGATTTTTTGTAATTCGCAGAGTATTTTGCAGGCTCCTCGGTTAAGTATCTGCCCCGCCTGCGTAAGGGTCATCCGTCTGCCGATCCTGTTAAAGAGAGCCAGACCAAACTCATCTTCGACAGCGCGGAGTTGGCGGCTGAGTGCAGGCTGTGTCAGGTAGAGTGTCTTGCCTGCCGCGGTAAGTGTACCGGTCTGGGCGAGAGTCTTAATAAGCTGCAAATGTCTTATTTCCACGTTCAGTCTCCTGTCATCATAATCTCCGGGGTATATAACCCTGTGTAATAGGAATCATGAAAAAGTTACAGTGTTATTATACATCTTCTGCTCGTATTATACAAAAGGAATTATTGAAAAGAGCCGTCGTTGAGCGATCACTACTGGCGGGTGCCTGGCTCAGGTGCTTCCGGACTCTTGAGGTTCTTTTGCCTCCGGGCTTGAGTTGTAGCCGGCAGAGGAGAAACTTGATCGGGTTCGAAGACCAAAGGCCGGGCGGGCGGCGGATAGCAAAGGAGACAACCACATGGACCAGGATCTGTATCAAGTTGATGTCTTTACGGACAGGTATTTCCATGGCAACCCTGCCGGGGTATGTATTCTTCAGGGGCCTGCAAGTGTGGATTGGATGCAGGATGTAGCCGCTGAGATGAATCTGTCCGAAACCGCATTTCTTTATCCGGAGGGAGAAGGGTTTCGCCTGCGGTGGTTTACGCCGCAAACGGAAGTGGATTTGTGCGGTCACGCTACTGTAGGGAGTGCGCACGTTCTTTGGGAGACCGAGAGCCTGCCGCGCTCACGCCGCATCCGGTTTTTCACGAACAGCGGGGAATTGACCGCCGAGTGGGACAACGGATCGATTACTGTCGATTTCCCCGCTATACCTACGGTTGAGGCCGATCCACCGGATGGATTGATGGAGGCACTCGGGGTGGCAGGTGAGTGGTTTGGCATGGGAGATCAGCATTACCTGGTGCAAGTGCGATCTGAGACCGATGTCCGGTCCGCCCGACCTGATTATACTGCGCTCGCACGAGTAGCCGATCGCCCCGTCATCCTGTCAAGCCGAGCTTCTTCACCTCAGTATGACATTGTCTCCCGTTTCTTTGCACCTTGTATTGGGATCAACGAGGATCCGGTGACGGGCTTTGCCCACTGCTGCCTGGGGCCGTTTTGGGGGGTGAGGCTTGGTCGGAACACCATCTGCGCCCACCAGGCGTCTACCAGAACGGGTGATGTATTCGTAACCCTGCGTGAGAACAGGGTTCTGCTCACCGGCAATGCCCTCACCGTGTTTCGAATCAAGCTTCTCCCGGACGTGGCTAGCACCAATAGTCCTGTGGCTGAAAACGGAGTGTGATGGAGGCGCAGAAATGCTTCCTGAGCACCCTGCCTTGCGGCCCGATATGTCGGATTGGTGAAGGAGATGCTCGCGGCCCACTTTTCAGGATTGCCGCCTGCGGGATAATCTCGGGCCCAGCTATGGGGGGACCGTTTATCTCAGTGCATCCGACGCTGTTTTCGCTCGGTGTGAATTCATCGGTAGCTACGGCATATGGGGCGGGGTGTTAAAGGGGGGGCGCCGTTTCATGGGGCGCTTGATCTTCATTGGACTCCCTTACTGTGCGAAGAAGACAGTCGTTGCGGAAACAACTCCTGGAATCATGCAATCTCTTGCGCATTCCTCGGAGACCGGTTTGGCCGGTCGCGCAGGGAAAATGGCCGGCAGGCCAGAGTTCCCCGGCCTGAAATATCGTGGACTTTTTGGTCCATAGTGCCTATATTAACGCGTCATCTACGGCCCTGATCAACCTGCTGTCCACCACTCGACCTGGCAGCGGAATTGACCACTTCACGCTGAGGGGCTGGAGAATCCCTGCTGTGGGGGCGGGTGCGTTTTGAAACACGACGCTAAATGTCTGAGTTGCATTGCAGAAAACAAAACACCAGGGGAGATAAAGATGAAAAACGTACTCAGATCAGGGTGTATCCTGGCGCTGTGGATGATGGTGGGAATGGTACCGGTCATACCTGATGCCCTGGCCGATGAACCATTGTTCGGCGAAAGGATCGATTATGGTACAGGAGATGGTCCGCACTCTGTCTTCTCGATTGATCTTGACGGGGATGGTGACAATGACCTGGCGGTAGCGAACATGGGCTCTTACAATGTCTCCATTCTGAAGAATAACGGTGACGGGAGTTTTCAAACGGCGGTCGACTATGACGCAGGAGCTTTGCCGCACTCTGTCTTCTCGATCGATCTTGACGGGGATGTTGATAATGACCTGGCGGTAGCTGACTATGGGTCTGACAATGTTTCCATTCTGAAGAATAACGGTGACGGGACATTTCAGGCCGCGGTCGACTATGGCGCAGGAGATGATCCGCGCTCTGTCGTCTCGATTGATCTTGACGGGGATGGTGACAATGACCTGGCGACAGCGAACGAGGGCTCTAACGATGTCTCCATTCTCAAGAATAACGGTGACGGGACATTTCAGGCCGCGGTCGGCTATGGCGCAGGAGATTACCCGAGCTCTGTTTTCTCGATCGATCTTGACGGGGATGGTGACAATGACCTGGCGACAGCCAACTATATGTCTGCCAATGTTTCCATTCTGAAGAATAACGGTGACGGGACGTTTCAGACGGCGGTCGCCTATGGCGCAGGAGATTATCCGTACTCTGTCTTCTCGATCGATCTTGACGGTGATGGTGACAATGACCTGGCGGTAGCGAACTTATACTCTGACAATGTTTCCATTCTGAAGAATAACGGTGACGGGACGTTTCTAACGGCGGTCAACTATGGCGCAGGAGATGGTCCGCACTCTGTCTTCTCGATTGATCTTGACGCGGATGGCGACAATGACCTGGCGGTAGCGAACGCGGGCTCACAGAGTGTTTCCATTCTGAAGAATAACGGTGACGGGACGTTTCAAACGGCGGTCGACTATGGCGCAGGAGATGGTCCGTTCTCTGTCTTCTCGATTGATCTTGACGGGGATGGTGACAATGACCTGGCGGTAGCTAACGCGGGCTCTAACAATGTTTCCATTCTCATGAATAACAGTGACACGCTGTTTCAAACCGCGGTTGCCTATGCCGCGGGAGATGGTTCGTACTCTGTCTTCTCAATTGACCTTGACGGAGATGGTGACAATGACCTGGCGGTAGCCAACAATTACTCTGCCAATGTTTCTGTCCTGATGAACAACGGTGACGGGACCTTTCAAACCGCGGTCGACTATGGGGCAGGATATTCTCCGGTCTCTGTCTTCTCGATTGATCTTGACGGGGATGGCGACAATGACCTGGCGGTAGCCAATGTGTCATCTGACACTGTTTCCATTCTGAAGAATAACGGTGACGGGACCTTTGCTGCCGCGGTCGACTATGTTACAGGAGGTGGTCCGGTCTCTGTCTTCTCGATTGATCTTGACGGTGATGGTGACAACGACCTGGCGACAGCCAACTATGCGTCTGCCAATGTTTCCATACTGAAGAACAACGGTGACGGGACGTTTGAAACCGCGGTCGACTATGGCGCAGGAGTTACTCCGTACTCTGTCTTCTCGATTGATCTTGACGGAGATGGTGACAATGACCTGGCGGTAGCGAATTATACGGCTAACAATGTGTCTGTCTTAAGGAACAACGGTGGCGGGACGTTTCAAACGCCGGTCGACTATGGCGCAGGAGATTATCCGGTCTCTGTCTTCTCGATTGATCTTGACGGGGACGGTGACAATGACCTGGCGGTCGCTAACAGTGAGTCTGACAATGTTTCCATTCTATTCAACCTGCTGGTCTCGTCCTGTTGCACGGGTATCACCGGGAACGTGGACGGTGATCCGGGTGAGATTGTGGATATCGGTGACCTCACATATCTTATTCGTTACCTTTTCATCCCGCCCAACGAACCGCCCGATTGCCTGCCGGAAGCGAATATCGACGGGGATCCGGGAGAAGTCGTGGACATAGGCGATCTGACGGGGTTGATCGACTACCTGTTCATCAGCCACACGCCGCCGGCGGAGTGTCAATAGGGGACGGCCAGCGATAAGCCGACCTGCGAAACTGAATGCAGCTTGCCGGGGATTACCGCAGGACTCACTCAAGAAGCGGTACAATAACCGGGGGACGGATCAGATCAGGACTTGCTTCTCAGGCGGGCCAGCCGTTCCGTAGCGTCCTGGACTGACCCGATACCGGGGTCGGCGTTCGTCCAGATGTCGAGAAATGTTTCGTATCGGGCGATGGCCATGTCCACATCTCCCTTCTGCTCGTATGCCAGACCCAGATAGTAATATACTTTTACAGACAGGTTGCCGGAAAAGAGTCCGAGTGAGCTGTACACTTTGCTCAGGTCTTCGAAAGCCGCAATCGAGCGGTCGAGCTTGCCCAGTTCAAGGCGCGTTTTTGCGAGCATAAAGCGGCCGAAAAAGTCTCCGGACGCTTCGACTGCCTTCTCGAAGTGTACCTCGGCCAGGTCCGGGTTGCTCACGGCCAGTTCGAACAAGCCACGTGCTAAGTGGTACGAGGTCATTGGCCGCTCATTCTCCTCAAGGAACTCTTTGAGTTCTCGCACCACCTGCTCGGCCAATTCAACCTCGCCTTTCTCCGCAAGTAGCTGCGCGTATCTGCATCGATACTGTTCCCTGTCCTCCGGATAGATCCTGTGGTGAGCCTCCATGGCAAGCTCGATTTCCTGTATGGCTTGTTCGAGCTTCCCTTGCTCCCTGAAAACAGAAGACCTCACCGCATGCTTGTGCCTGAGTTGTGATGTGACGCGGTCAATCCGGTCGGCACTCAAACCGTCGTTGAGCACGTCGAGAGCCTCTTCGAATTTTCCCTGATACAGCGGTATGTAGGAAAGGTATAATCGGGCTGCGGAGCGCTGGATCTGATTTCCTTCCGCAACGAGAGCCCGGAGACAACTGTCGGCCAGAGTGTATTCCCCTTTGTAGATATACATGAATCCGAGATTCATCCATGAAGTGATAAAGTCCGGTTTTATCGCAACGGCCCGTCTGTAGGATTCAATAGCTTCATCGAGTCGGCCATGTCGGGCGCAGATCTCGCCCCGTGAGTCGTACGGGTTGGCCTCATCAGGCGCGACTTTAACATATTCGTCGATGGCCTGTATGGCCCTGTCACCATCGCCGATTGCATCATAAGCATACGCGAGCTGGTTGAGAGCGATCCCATAACTCGGATCAATCTGTACGGCGCTGTCCAACAGCCTGATTGCCACGTCATACTGACCCCGGGCAAATCGATATCGACCCATTCGATAGAACGCTTCCTTGTCATCCGGATAGCGCTGGACAGCCACCCGGAGTTCTTCGATAGCTTTCTCATAATCGCCGGAAAGAGCTGCGCTAAGACTTCTGATGTGATGTCCCTCTATCGGACTGGAGCCGTCTGAGAACTCGACCGCCCTGGCAATCAATCCCGTGTCCGCAAGTTGAGCCAGGTAGTAATAGGCCATAGCGAAGGTGGAGTCGAGATCCAATGCATGCCTGAAGTATACTTCCGCCTCACCGTAGTACAGTTTGTTATAGTACTCCACACCTTTTAAATAATTGTAATATGCTTCCCTGGAGTCAGTAGTAACCTCAGCCACCAGCCGATCCGGCCCCCAGTCCGCGGTCGTTGGAGGCGGCAGCATCCGCCTGACTTCCACTGTGAGCTTGTCCACCAGGCCGAAAATACTCTCGTCAGGCTCACCGGTTATCCGGTGCGAAGCCAGTGTCAGACCGCTTGAAACCTCCACAAGCTGGATCGTGATGACAGGCCGTGGTTGCATCTTCAGGATACTTCCGGTGATCATCCATGTGGCCCGCGCTCGACGCGCCACTTCTGCTGCCGTGTTCTTGTCCAGGGTCTTGGCACCGTCCTGGCCCAGCAGTTTGAGAATGTCGTGCAATCTCTGGCTCGAGACAACCTGCAAATACTGCGATTGAGATAGATCGGTGATAAAGAGGTTCGTCACTATCTCTCCAAGCGCTGCGATACCCGAGGAGTCCGCGAGGTTTTCAAAGTACATTACGGCCAGCCGGTTCTCCGCAGCAACAGCCCGGTCCGAAGGCTGAAACTCGATACGCCATGGCTTGAGCACCAACAGCAGGACAATTGCGGAAACCAGGGCGGCAAATCGCAGAGCCACCGAGGCTCTTCGTCTGAGCTTAGGCGATAGCCGCCTCGCGGAATCTGTGCGTTCGGCGGCTTGTTCTTCCGTGATAATTGAGCGAATGCACTCCCGTGCCTCAGGATCATCTCTTATTAACCGGCCCATGGCCTGGAAGTCCCGTACGCGTTCATAGCAGTGGGCACAGTCGAGAATGTGTATCTCAACCTCCCGACGTTCCGCTTCGCCCAGCATGTTCAGCTCATAGGCGAGTAGCATGCGCGATATGCGGCTGTCACTGCACTTACTCATGGTGACGACGTTCCCCCTTTGTTAGGCAATTTTCCAGCATGGACCGGGCCCTCGAAAGCACTACGTAATAATAGGCCTTGTTCAGTTGGAGCTTGTCGCATATTTCGTCGCTGCCGTAGCCTTGATAACTTAGATTGAGGATCCTGGCAAACCTGCGATTCGCTCGTGCCACTTCGGTGAGGCACTGAAGCATGTGCTGTCTCACTATCGGGTCAAGGTCGGTAGAGCGGCTGTGACAGTCACTGTCAGGAAGAGACCCAAAATGCTTCTGCCGCGTGCGCTCGGTCTTAAAATAATCCATGACCTTATGCTCGAGAACCTTGTAGGCCCAGCCGGCAAAACTGATCTGGAAATCAACTGCGCCGTGTTTCTCGGCAATCGTCGCGAGAGCCTGCTGCACGACATCCTCTGAATCTTCCCTGTTTCGTATTCTTTGTTGAACGAACAGCCGGAACCTATCAGAAAGGTGCTGAAATAGCTGTGTTTCGGCCTCTCTATGGCCTTCTCTCACTCTGCGGTACAAGGATTCAATGCTCATCGGTGCCTGGTGCCTTCAAGCTCGTCGGAACCATACCGCATTTCCTTGCCGCAGTCAAGTGTGGCGCTTTTAGCGCCGGGATTCCGCTGACCTCTTCCGCAGGAAGATAGAATACTGTGGCTGGGTCAACATTAGTAGGTAGAGATCTATAGGAAAAACCGAAAACTTCATAGGAGTAATCATGTTTCAACATTGCCACCGAAAACCGGCTTTGGCCTTGGCCGCCGCCGTCTGTTTGATGGCCAGCCCGGTTCCTGCCTTCGCTGAGGCATCCCAGCCGATGCGCTTGACGTATTTCGGCGGAAACGCCTCTGAGCTTGCCTTTCCGCGCGTGGCTACCGCTGTAGGACATGACGGGTCCGTTTATATTGCAGGCTACACTACCTCTGAAGACCTTTTAGCATCCGCGACCGCGGTCTACGGGGATGATGTCTCCGGGGAAGAGGCGTTTGTGGCGAGGTTCTCGAGCGATTTGTCAACCCTGCTGGGCCTGGCCGTTCTGACCGGCAGCGGGGATGACCGAGCAACATCGGTCGCCGTCGATGAAGCAGGCCGCGTCTACGTGGGTGGACACACAACCTCGGAGGGCTTCCCGTATATTTCCGGAAGTTACGATACCACGTACAACGGCACCGGCTCCAGTCCTTACGGTAACGGTGACGTTTTTGTGGCCAGGTTTGACAGCGAGTTGTTTGAACTACAGGCCTGTACTTTTCTTGGAGGGGCTGGCGCTGACTACTCCCATTGCATGGTCCTGAATGGGGCCGGGTTAGTATGCATCTCCGGCAGTACGAACTCCAGCGATTTCCCGGTGTCGCCGGATGCTTACGATACGACACGTAGTCCTTCGGGTAGCTTCGGCTTGGATGTCTTTATCTCCGTGCTTGATGCTGACCTGGAGACCCTTGTAGCTTCCACTTACTTCGGAGGAACCGCCGATGACTTCACCGAGGCCATCGTCGTGTCCGCCGCAGGTGATATCTATGTCTCCGGCTGGACCAATTCAATGAGTTTCCCATTGGTGTCAACCTGCTACGACCTCACTTACAACGGAGGAATGTACGATTCCTTCATTTCGAAGCTGGACGGCAATCTCACCACCCTGATTGCTTCAACCTTCCTGGGTGGCAACTACTGGGACATGGTTTACTCCATCTGTCTCGATGGCAGTGGCTCCGTCTTCGTCACGGGTCATACCGCCTCCAAGTACGATTTTCCGTATACACCGGACGCTTACGATACGCTGTATAACGGGGTGCTCAACCAGGGTGCGACCGATGACTGTTTCGTGTCCAAGTTCGACGAAAACCTGACGGTGTTATCAGCCTCCACGTTTCTCGGCGGCCAGAACTGGGATTGTGGGTTCACAATGGTGCTCGACGACAGCGGCTACGTCTTTGTGGGTAACCACACCAACTCCCTGGACTTTCCCACCAGCCCCGTGACCTACGACGCCGACTATAACGGCGGCCAGTACGATCTGACTATTGTCAGGCTCAACAACGATTTGTCCGAGCTTCTGTTTTCCTCCTACCTCGGCGGACAGGAAAGAGAGTACTATCCGGGACTGGCTCTGGACACAGCCACGAACCTGTTCGCGGCCGCCGCCACCGGATCAAGTGACCTGCCCTATTCCTCGGATGCCTTCGACACCAGCCTGAACGGCAGCCGGGACATCATGGTGGCGTTCCTGCCGAAAGGGTACTGGGTCGACACCGATGGCGATGGCCATCTTGATGTGTTCGATAACTGCCCGCTCGTTCCCAACCCGGATCAGGAAGATTCAGACGATGACGCCGTCGGCGACAGTTGCGATGTGTGCCAAGGGCATGACGACAACGCTGATGCGGACGGTGATCTTGTACCCGACGGATGCGATGACTGTACCGATACTGACGGCGATGGCTACGGCAATCCAGGCTACCCGTTCAATACCTGCGATGATGACAACTGCCCGGATGTTTACAATCCCGGTCAGGAGGACAACGATGGCGATGGGACAGGCAACGCCTGCTGCTGTGCGAACGGGACGGGCAACGTTGATGGTGATCCGGGAGAGATCGTTGACATCGGCGACCTGACCCGTCTGATAGGCTATCTCTTCATCAGCCAGGACCCCCTGGGTTGTCCGGGTGAGGCGAATATCGACGGCGACGAGGCTGGTGTCGTCGACATCGGCGACCTGACGAAGTTGATCGACTACCTGTTCATCAGCAACACGCCCCCGGCGGTCTGCCTGTAGCGGCACGCTGAGATAACCGAGAGAGACGAGGGCCCTGCCGGTTCGGCAGGGCCTTTTTGATACTGTGTGGGACTGCTCCTGCCTGATGCTTCACCGGGCAGCAGTAGGGCAGAACCCCTGCGGTTCTGCCCTGCCGTTACTAATATGCATTCCCCTTGACACAATATAGACCATATGGTATACTCTTGGTTCACCGGGGGTTGCATCTGAGAGTAGTTGATAGACGGGCTGGTGTCGGGTTTCTTTCCGTCTACGGGTGGCCGGAACCCAACCTACAAGCTTGAAAGCAAGAAGCCTGGCGCAAGCAGGTGGCCCGTGGGCTTGCCCCGGGTTTCCAGGAGCAACCCGTTTCGGCGAGTGTCTGGAAATCGGTGACAATTGCGTGGAGCGTGAGAGGCTACTAGAAACCCAGCGCGAGCGCTGGGCCACCCCGCGACGGGTTGCGGAGGCGAGCGGACATGCGAGGGCGCCGGGCTTATCCGAGCTTGCGGGCGGCCGGAACCCGACCTGCGGGCTGGAGGAGATAACAGATGAGTGGCAATTCAACGCCGTGCGGTGTCGTAAGAACTTGTTGGACGCGGCTGGTCATGGCCGTATTGGTTTTGTGCGCGCCGTGCAGCCTGGCTGACGCTCTGTACTTTGTGTATGCTCGTCCCTGTACGTCTAAGCCCGGTGGGCTTTTCTACCCAGCCTCGATTTATCGGTACGATGCCTCTGAGCAGCGACTGGTTGAGGTTTGGACGACGGGGGAATCGAAGCCGGTCCACGCGGTTTGGCAGTATGCGTCATCTGGGGATCTGGTGATTGTGCTGGGTTGGGAGGGGACGAGGAAGTTGGCGGTGGTTTCCACGGAACGGGCATCGCGTCCGAATGTGGTCGATCTTTCCGACTACGGCTATGTTATGTGATTCAAGTACATGGCGGGTAGTGACGGCCGGGGAAGCACCAGGATCTTCTTTTTTGACAGGACAATCGATCTCAGTAAGCTAACGCCGGAGACCGTGGTGTTTGAGCAGGCGGAAGTTATGGCCACTGGAGAGCGTGCGTCCCTTGACGCAACTACAGAAGTGAGGCTGGCCGGAGCACTGCCGGTCCATGCTACGGGAGAAAGTGACCTGCTGCCCGTCAACATTGGTGCTGACCGCTGGGTAAGCGCTCGTGATTCAAGCATGGTTCAGTTCGCCAGTCCTATACCTGATAGTATAACCTTGCTGGAACCCACAAGTACATGGATTCTTATCGCCAATGAACCTGCATACCAGGCGTTGCTGTCGCCTCCGGTCGAGCACGACTTTCCCCACAGGCAGCTGGTCCTGCATCTCAGGGGTCCGGACACGTGGAGTTCGGTGCTCCTGGAGGGTCCGCTCACCGCCCCGAGACCGATGAACGAGTGGCTTGTGGGAGTCACGGAGTATGAAGATCCAAGGACTGACTATGCGGCGCGCCAATTCTATCCGTCGGTGGCCGGTGAAGCCGTGGTTTTGGTGAACCCGGTTGCGGGTCGTACTCTCCAGGTGACGCTGGGCGAGGACAGCGAGGTTCTCTGGGTGGAATCGGATACCGTGTATTATCGTATAGGCGATACGTTATATCGGGCGCTGCTCGGGGAGGATGATTTCCTGAACCGGACGAAACTGGTATCGGATCCGATCGTGAAGCAGGTTCACTGGGCGTTTCGAGGCGACGAATGAGATCGGTATTGTAGGGCAGAACCCCTGCGGTTCTGCCGCTTGGCTAAGGCACACACTCCTTGACACAATATAGACCATAAGGTATACTCTTGGTTCACCGGGGGTTCCATCTGCGGGTAGTTGATATACGGGCTGGTGCCGGGCATGTGGGCTGGGTGAAGGGAGATATTGTCAGGATTCTCGTGGAGTAGGTTATGAAAAGAAAGGGACGAAAGATAGATAGGAGGCCATCGAGAAGTAGGAACTACTTCTTTGTGGACGCGTGTTTTCTAGTCAACAAGTACATCCCCTTGTCGGCAGCCCCGGATGGGAATGAGGTTGACCGACTGCGCAAATGCAAAACGTGGTGGCGTGAAATAGCAAGTCAGTTGAGGACAGCGTGCGCTAGAGTATACGTTCCTGACGTGTGCATCGCCGAGGGCTTCAAGGTGTTGGCAAAGAAGTACTATCAAGATGATTGGTTTCGTACTGCTCAAGAGTATAAGTCGGCGCGCGACCGTATGAGTCGCGACCTACGAACGTCAGTCCAAGAAATTCGATCTGTGGATCGGCGCATACTTTTCCACGATATATCGACATGCCGTGATATCATCATTGCAGTGGATCGGTTTTTCGAAGTATTCATGAAGCACGGGAAGAAAGTGCAAATCGCAGATCTGATCCTGCTCGCATCTGCGAAGTATTTGATGGATTTCTATGACGTTCACCGCGCGGATCTGCACATAATTACGCTTGATGAGGATCTGTACTCCGGGATTAAGTTGGTTAAGGAGCTCCCGAATGCCTATGACCCAACGAAGGGAAAGGACGCAGCGGGACGCGTGTTTAGGTAAAAGACACCTTTGCGCACGCCGTAATTGAGGTCGAGTGCTGAGGTTGGGGACAAGAGGCTGCCGACGGGTTGCGGACGCGAGCGGACATGCGAGGGCGCCGGGCTTATCCGAGCTTGCGGGTAGCCGGTGGCCGGCATGCGAGGTTGATCAGAACTCGGAGGGTTTGTTACAGGGGAACTGACGGCCACACTGTAACAGGTACAGATCACGGCCGTCCGACGCGAAGTCCAGGCGGACCGGGGCGCCGAGTGCCTCTTCGATAGAGCGCAAGGCCTGTTTCATCCTGACGACAAAAGGCGTGTCAGTCAGCAGCCCTTCAAAGCACGCGGCTACCTGAACGTCATCCTGATCGAGCCTGGCGGTGCCGGGCCTGCAAATGTGGCCGTCTTCAACGACGCTGATCACGTGTTCGATCCCCGGTATCTGGCTGCTGACAAGTTTCAGGAGGCGGTTCAGTTCCAGCGTCTGAACGGTGCCGGTCTCGAGGTTGATGACGTCGGCTCTCTTGGGACAGTAGCGAAGGATCTCTTCCTCTTCGACGTTAATGCGCATCTGGAGCGATCCCGGCGCCACGAGCATAGGGAAGTCATCTTCCGGGCGGTTCCAGCCGCGCACGTCGAGCCCGGGTACGAGCCGGATTAAACCGTCTTTTCGTTTGACGTTGGGGAACGATCCCAGGTCGTTTTCGCTGAACGCCGCCCCGGCGAAAGTGGGCAGGAAATACTTGCCGGCGCGAGTGCCCACGACTTCCTGGATGAGAACGCCCATCTCCTCGTCGAAGTCCAGCAGATTGTGCTCGACGCGGTACCTGATGGCCTCGGGATTGAAGACGGACGCGTACACTTCGGCGACGGCGTCCAGCAGGGCGTCGAGCCGCTTCTGCTTGCTGCCGTGGTTAGCCAGGAAGAGGCTTTTGTACTTGCCGGCGAAGGCTGCGCCCATGCGGTCTTCAAGGAGGCTCGAACTTCGAACGATAAGGGGGTCATCGCCCAGGTCGTCAAGCGCCATCGCCATTCCCCGGACAATCTCGGACGGGAACCGGGCGGTCTTGAAAAGCCTGACGATATGCGGATACTCGAGCGTAACCTGATCGATCTCTTTATACTTCTGTTCGATCACATGGTCCAGGCCCTGATAGCGTATGAAATGTCGGAGGACGTCGGAACTGATGTACCACGTTTTCGGGGTTTTTATGTCCCTGAGCAGGTCCGATGCGGCGCCTGCCTTTTTCATGACCTGGGCAGCCAGGACGAGTCCGGCTCCTTTGCCGCCCAGTTTTCCCTGGCTGTCGTGGCTGAAAATGACACGCTGGAGCAGGTCCTGTAAATCCGGAATGTCGACGAACTCCCTGGCGGCATCGACATACTCCTGCCGGTCAGATAACAGGCGCCGGATCAACGAGGCCTTAATCCCCCGCATGCTCGTGGTCGGTTCCAGGGGGCGGTCGTGAATCGAATCCTGGTAGCGCCGAATGGCGTCGGCCACGTCGGCGAGGGAGAGGTTTCTGTTGACGACCTGGGCCAGCAGGCTGAGCTTGTCTTCCTGGATCCACTTCTGCAGAAGCTCAAGGATCTCCTCACTGGAGAGGTGGTGCTCGGCAATCCTGAAGGCGGCGGAACTGAAATCCCACAGGAAGCTCATGGGCTGGCTGCGGTAGGATATGCTGGAAGCGTCGTCAGCGGCCTCCTCGACGTGCTCGGTGCGGCCGGTGACACAGGATCGGTACAGGCCTTCGGCCTCGGAAACGCCGGTCCAGCAGAGGTGGCACAGCATCTTCTGCGAAAGTCTCTGGTAGAGGTTCTGGTCGGTCTGCTGCAGGAGCTCGAGCACGGCCAGCCAGCGCCCGTGGCCTTTGCCCGGGCTTTCCAGACGCAGGCTCTCCAGGCTTTCGATGACCTGTCGCATCCTCTGATGGACAATGAATTCGGCGAGACGTTCAGCGATTGTCTCGATCAGCCTGGCCTCCTCGGCCAGGAAGGGGCCGGCGCCGGCCATCTCCATGTCCCTGGTATAGCCGACGTGGATGGTGCCTACGGTGACGTTCTGAGCGACAATCTCGGCGACCTGCACCCAGGGAGTCTCTTTGAACCCGGGGGAGGTGAAAGTCTTGTTTTCGATGGCGATCTTGACTTCACATATTTCCGGGTGCTGCCAGCCGGGCGGTATGGCCTCGACGATGTCGGCGCATACCGTGTCCAGCGACTCCTCGGGCTTGCTCAGGATTTCCTCAACCCGATACAGGCAGTTGAGTTCCTTGGCTCGCTCCTGCAGGCTCGCCAGAAGCTCGTCTACAGTTCTGTCTAAGCCCATCAGTTCTGGGATCCTCTTACCAGCCGGTACGGTCAACTCCTCGGCGGCCGGGATTCAAAGCAGCGCGCCTGGTACCGGCTATTCAATTACCTGTTTGCGGAACGCGCCGCATTCGGCCGTCCGGGGATTGGTCAGGATGCGGTTAGAATCTCCTCTGCTTCGGCCTTATCGACGTCCATCACGTACTGGATACCGCTGATGTCTGCGGCCTCGCTCGTCAACGCGGCAATGTCATCGCGCGTCAGGTGCTCCAGCGCGAACTTCCTGCTACCGGCCATCAGCTGTCTCATTCCCTGGGCGAGCCGCTCATAGTACGTGTACAACCCGAGCGCGCCGGTCGGTACCCGTTCGAAGTCGGCGTCTCCAAGTTCCTTTCGCAGCTCGGTGGCGGTCACGAAGATCTCGTCCTTGGTGTTTCCGAAGCGTTCCACGTAGACGGGCAACTGGTGCTCATCCATGGTTCGTCCGATGGTCTTGCCGACCATGGCGGCGGCAATGGGGCTGCGCGCCATGCCGATAAGTTTGACGAACGGAGCGCCGAGGGCCAGGCCCTTATAGATGTGATCCTCGAACGTGAAGCCACCCGCAAAGGCGATGGCGGGGATGTATTCGCCACGGTCGGCGAGCAGCTTGGCATACCGGTAGGCCAGCGAGTGCAATTCCACCGGCGGGATGCCCCACTCGTTCATCATCCGCCAGGGGCTCATCCCGGTGCCGCCGCCGGCGCCGTCAATGGTGAGCAGGTCGATTTTGTACTTGGAGGCGAACTTGACGGCCCTGGCAAGGTCGGCCGGGCGGTAGGCGCCGGTCTTGAGGAACACGAACCTGGCCCCCGCGGCGCGCAACTCCTCGACGCGAGCGGCGAAGGCTTCCTCGGTGACCATGCCCACTCGCGAATGCCGCTCAAACTCCTTGAAGGCACCGCGCTCGAAGGCCCGGATGACTTCGGGGTTGGTCGGGTTCGGCAGGACGACATAGCCTCGCTCATAGAGCAACTGCGCCTTGGCGAGGTTTCTGACCTTGACTTCACCGCCGATGTTTTTCGCCCCCTGTCCCCATTTCAGTTCGACTACTTCCACGCCGAGTTTTTCAAGGGCGTACTCCTGCGTGCCGAGGCGGGTGTCCTCGATGTTGGCCTGGACGACGATGGCGCCGTAGCCGTCGCGCTGGTGATCCTGAAAGAGCTTCACGCGACGTTTCAGGTCGACCGTGTCGACAACGCGGCCGTTCTTGATGACTGACTCGGGATCCATGCCGACCACGTTTTCGCCGATGGTAAGGCCGGTGCCGGCCAGGGCCGATCCGATGGCCAGCCCTTCCCAGTTGTTCTTGGCAATGTCGGTCGACCCGATACCGGGGATAATCCACGGATACCTGAACTTCAGGCCGTTCTCGTGGCCGAACGTAACTTCGAGATTGACGTTGGGGAAGATGGCCTTGTCGCTGTCGGCCTCGATTCCGTGCGCCCCCACGGCGGTACCGAGAATGTTAAAATGTGAGTAGTCGACCGGGTACGCCTTTTCACCGGCGGTGGTAATCACACCGAACGGCTGGGGATAAATGACCTCGTGCCCTCGGTAGGCGGATTTGCCGATTTCGCACATGCCGATGCAGCCATCGACACACGTTACACACATGCCGGAGGTCGGGACAATGGAATCCTCGGTCCGGTTCTTGGTCAGGGTTGCAGCCGAAGCGTTCACTCGCGTAAGAGACATCGTGCAATGCCCTCCTCTCTATCCTCATTCTTTCGTAATTTCACAGGCGACGCATGGTTCCATGTAACACATCATGTCATGAAACTGCTCTTTCTCGATGCAGGGCGGGCTCAGGTTGGCGCAGCCGCCGCAAACGGCCTTCTCCGGGTCGGTAAAGGTGCACCGGAGTTGACAGGCCGGGCATATGTAAATGCACCCCCCGCACAGACGGCAGACGTCGGATTTGACGTCGAAGGGGGTGCCGATCGTTCGCTTTTCCCCGCGTCCTCGAAAACCGATGGCCTTGGCCATCATCTGTTCCTCGCACATGCGGACGCAGCGGCCGCAGAGGACGCAGTCCTCGTACTCCTGCCTGAACCGCTGCCGGCGGACGTTGTGCGCCGAGGCGAGGTCCTGAATCACCTTGGACTGCGGGCAGGAAGCCAGCAGGAGTTCTATGACCATTTTCCTGGCCCGAAGAACCCGCTCTGACGCCGTGCGGACCTTCAGCCCGGGCTCCACGGGATAGGTACAGGAGGTGACCAGTTTTGCCCTGTCGCCCTCGCCGATCTGGACGAGGCAGAGCCGGCAGGCACCGTAGGGAGAGAGCCCGTCCATGTGACAGAAGGTGGGAATGGGGAATCCGATGAACCGGGCAGCCTCGAGAAGGGTGGTCCCTTTTTCAACGCTCACTTGCAGGCCATTGATGGTCAGGGTAATCATACTGCCTCCACTTTTGTTGCCGCAGGCTCGTCTTCGGTTTCTTTCGGTCTGGTAAAATCGAGGTCACAGCGCAGGCACCGGCATGCCTCGCGAGTGGCTTCCAGGGCTGAGAAAGAGACCTCGACCTCGGCGAAGTTGCGGCACCGCCATTCGGCCGGCGCTCGCGGGGTTTCAGCGCGCTCGATGGTCTCCATCTCTTCAATGTCAACTTTGACCGGCTCGACATAAATGTTCGGCACGGCCGGGGTCGCGGGCTGGTGGAGCTTCTCGTCTCGCAGATAGCGCTCCATCATGACGGTCGCTCTTTTTCCGGCCGCGATGGCTTCGACTACCGTGTTGGGTCCCGTGACCACGTCGCCGGCGGCAAAGACACCATCGCGATTAGTGCAGAGGGTGTCCGTGTCGACTCGCACCGTGTTCCAATCGGTGGTTTCGATATTGCTTGACTGAGCCGGGGAGATGCAGTCGATGCCGGCGTCTTCACTGATGGCCACTATGAGTGTGTCCAGGTTATAGACGTGGTTGCTTCCCTTGACGGCCACGGGGCGACGACGTCCCGTGGCGTCGGGTTCGCCCAGTTCGTTTTTCACGCACTCGAGGCCGGACAGGCGCCCGTTTTCGGTTATGACACGGGTGGGCGTGACGAGCGTGACAATCTCGATACCTTCCTGATCGGCGGCCTCGATCTCTTCGGGAAGGGCGGGCATTTCTTCACGGGTGCGGCGATAGAGGATGGTCACGTCCTCGACGTCCGGTTGTCGCAGGGCCACGCGTGCGGCGTCAATGGCGGAGTTGCCGCCGCCGATAACGCCTACTCTGCCCCAGGCCAGTTTCTGGCCGCGCTGATTGAAGGCCTTGAGGAAATCGATTGACGGATAGACGCCGGTGGCGTCCTCGTTCCTGAGCTGGAGGCGGCGGCTTTTGTGTG
Organism: Acidobacteriota bacterium; assembly: GCA_035529075.1. NCBI lineage: Bacteria > Pseudomonadati > Acidobacteriota > Acidobacteriota bacterium. The sequence goes on from DATKXK010000001.1 coordinate 26,147, forward strand.
CCCCCATGGCCAGCAGGACCGCCCGGTAACCGTTATCGAAAAGATCATCAACGGTGAAGTCGCGTCCCAGGGCGGTATTGCACTTCACGGCGAAACAGTTGTCGATAAGCGCGTCTATCTCCCTTTTGATGATATCCTGCGGCAGCCGGTATGCCGGGATGGCGCAGTAGAGCATGCCGCCGGGTTTGTCTTCAGCCTCGAAGACCGTGACAGTGCAGCCGTGCAGGGAGAGGAAGTGGGCGGCGGTGAGGCCGGCCGGTCCCGAGCCGATAATCGCGACCTTCGGCGGTTCACCCTCCGTCCACGCTCTTCGCTCAGGCCTGTAGGTGGACGGATCGATACGATCGGTGACGAAGCGTTTCAACGCTCGAACGGCCACGGCGCCGCTTCCACTGACGCCGGACTTGCACCGCTGTTCGCAGGGGTGGTGGCATACCCGGCTGCAGACCGACGGGAACGGGTTGGCTTCGCGAATGACGCGGTACGCATCCTCGTACTTGCCGTCGGCGATGTACGCAACGTAACGCCAGGCCTCAGTGCCGAGGGGGCAGGCGGCCTGGCAGGGTGCGCCGACGAGATCGTTGCACACGAAAGCGCGGCACCTCTTGTCGATGATGTGCTCTTCGAACTCCTCGCGGAAATGCCGCAGCATGCTCAGTACCGGGTTGGGGGCCGACTGTCCGAGACCGCACATGCTGGCGTCCCTGACCACGTAGGCCAACTCTTCGAGGAGGTCGAGTGACTCGATAGCTGCCCTGCCCTTACTGATATCATCCAGGATTTCCCACATGCGCTGGGTGCCTTTCCGGCAAGTAAGGCATTTGCCGCACGATTCGTCCTTGAGGAAGGCCATGAAGTACTTGGCGACGTCGACCATGCAGGTGTTTTCGTCCATAACGATCATGCCGCCGGAGCCCATTATGGAACCGGCCTTCGCGAGGCTCTCGTAGTCGATGGACAGGTCGAACATCCTGGCCGGAATGCAGCCGCCCGAGGGACCGCCGGTTTGAACCGCCTTGATTCGTGCCTTGCTTACCGGCCCGCCGCCAATGCCGTAGATGACTTCGCTGAGTTTCATCCCGAGCGGGACTTCGACGAGGCCGGTGTTGCGGATTTTTCCGACCAGCGAGAATATCTTTGTTCCGGTGTTGCCCGGTACCCCGACCTTGGCGTACTCTTCAGCCCCGACCTTGATGATGGCCGAGATGTTGGCCAGCGTTTCGACGTTGTTGATACAGGTCGGGCAGCCGTTGATACCCTTCTCGATGGGGTAGGGCGGTCGCTGTCTGGGCTCGCCCATGAAACCCTCGACGGATCTTATCAGGGCGGTCTCCTCGCCGCAGACGAAAGCTCCGGCTCCCCGCACGATGTCAACGTCGAAGTCGATGCCGGTTTCCAGGATGTTCTTGCCCAGCATGCCGAGGTCGCGGGCCTGGCGAATGGCGATGAGCGAATGCTTGATGGCCAGCGGGTATTCGCTGCGCACGTATATGAAGCCCCGGGTGGCGCCGATCGCAGTGCCGGCAATGATCATTCCTTCGATGATCGCATGAGGATTGCCTTCCAGGAGACTGCGGTCCATGTAGGCCCCGGGGTCACCTTCGTCGGCGTTGCAGACGACGTACTTCTGCCCCAGGGGGCTGCTGGACGCCCGGGCCAGCTCCCACTTGCGGCCGGTCGGAAAGCCGGCGCCGCCGCGCCCGCGGAGTCCGGACTTCTTTACCTCGTCGATGATCCACTCCGGGTCCGGACGAGAGAGCACCTTTTCGAGAGCGGCGTATCCGTCCTGTTCGAAGTAGTCGAGAATCCTTATGGGGTCGAGTTGCTGATTGTTGCCCAGGATGGTCCGCGTCTGCTTACGGAAGAACTCGATATCGTTCTGGCAGGCGTAGGGTTTGAGCTCCCTTGAGTCTCTGTAGATGAGGTCTTCGTCGATCCGTCCTTCCAGGGTGGCTTCGATAACTTTGGGCACGTCCTCCATCCTCAGTTTTGGATAGAGGTGTCGGCCCGGCTCGACCACAATGAAGGGATCCATTTCGCAGAATCCCTGGCATCCGGTAATCCTCAGGGCGAGTTTTTCTTGGAGGAAGTGGTCGAGCAGGTACTTCTTAACGATCCTTATGACATCGTTGGAGCCGCTGGCCTGCCCGCCGGTTCCGGAGCACACCACCAGAGTAGGCCTGTCATGCTGAATGTCCCGTTCGGACAGAATACGTTGCCGAAAGCCCGTCAGCTCGTCAACTGATGAAAGTCTCTTCATGTATCACTTCTCCCGTTAACGCCAGGTGAGCAACCGTCAATCCCCGGCCGTTCCTCTCAGGTCCAGCAGGTGACCTTTGCAACCCCGACGTGAGCACAGTTGTACGATGCCGCCGCCACGGACGATCATCGGTATCATGGAGGCGCCGCACTCGCCACACGTGGCCCCGCCGATCATCTCGGCATGGCAGTGAGGGCAGAACACGTGAACGATGGTGTCGACCGGAATTTCGTACAGGGAGTGCACCGCGTAGCTGCCCCACAGACTCGAAAGGGCCAGCCAGCCGTGCTTGTCACCGAAGGAAACGGTCACTCGAATGGAAGGGTGACCGTCGATAGAGTGGTCCGGATCCATGAGGCTATGGTTGCAGCGGGCGCAACTGACGTCGATGGGGAAGATCCGCTCGTCGGTGTCGATTTCAATTTTGTCCAGGCCCTCTTGCACCCGGTCGAGAATTCCTTTGATCATCGACGTCTTCACCTTGGAAAAGTAGTGGCCGTCGGCCACGACAATCGGGCCCAGGGCGCAGGCGCCGAGGCAGTTGACGGTCTCCAGGGTGAACTCGCGGTCGGGGGTGGTGTCGCCTGATCCGATGCCGAGTTGCCGTTGAACCTCTTGTGCCACCGCAGGGGCTCCCCGCACGTGACAGGCGGTGCCCAGGCACACGGAGACAAGGTGCTTGCCACGGGGTTTGAGGCTGAAGGCCTTGAAGAATGCCGCCACGCCGTACACGTCGACCAGCGACCGGCCGGTTTTTTCGGCCACCTCTCTCAGGGCCTGCTCAGGGAGATAACTGTATTTGGCCTGAATCTCTTCCAGAATCGAGATCAGTTCCCCCTGTTTGCCTTCGTGTTTTTCAAGGATTCCTGGAATTTCGTCAGTATTCATTCTCACCTTTCTGACAGCCCCGGGGGTCCGTTAAGGCGTGCAATGGGATTTCGTTACTCGTAGTGATCACAATGCCACACTCCTCCGCCCGGCCGCGGCAACGAGCAGCCTTCGCGGTGTTCGCAGTCGATACACAGCCCCTCTCGCCGGCGTGAGCTTGCACTTGAGCCGGGGTCTCCGGCCCCGGAAAGAGGCGATCGCGTGAGCGATACCTGTCCGGTATCGCCGCTGCCTGGCGGGTAATGGCTCTCGAAAAGGTCGCAGTATAAAGCGTCGAAACCTTTCATCGCCCGGTAGACGCAGAAGGAGGCAAGATTGCAGGCAGAGCAAAGGCCACCGCCCATCGCTCCCTGAATATGTTCTTGAGCCATCCACTCCCACGTCTGCTTCGTTGGGCTGACGTGAATCGCCAGCCATTTTCACACAGTAACAAGCCGCATGCCCATTCGCGGTGCCGGGTGTGTCCGCCCCTGCGGAGCTTCGTGGAGCCGTTTCGTTGAGTGTTAAGATGTTTTATGGTAACGAATTGGAGAAGTCGGTCAGTGTCTTGTGGCCGGGACTCAAGGGTCGTGCGGGGTTGCACGCTCCGGACTTCGGGTGGGGATTTATGCCCCACTGGAGCGAAATGCCCCGATCACACAGATCGCAGCCCGGGCCGCTGGGCGACAGTCAGCACGGGGCCGGTCATCATCGGCGTGTGATCCGGGTGGCACTCTTTTCAGAGCGTGTGAGAACGGCGAAACTGACGGGTGGCGACCCTGGAGGGAGGGGGATCAGGATGAAGAATCCCGGATGCGCTTCAGTTTTTCGCGGAGGGTTTTACGGTCGATGCCGAGTATTTCGGCCGCCCGTGTCTTGTTGCCGCCAACGCTGGTAAGGACGTTGGAGATATATTCCTGTTCTACGTTCTGCAGCGTGCGGTTGAAGCTGGCCGGCCGTGGTGTAGTCGTACGCATCAGCGAAGGCAAATCCGGGACATCGATGACGTCTCCGTCCGTCATGACGGACAATCGCTGGATGATGTTCTCGAGTTCCCGGACGTTGCCCGGCCAGTAGTAGTTTTTCAGGGCCTGAAGGGCGTCGTCGGAGAAACGCAGTGGCGGTTTCTCGAGTTCTTTTGCGACGCGGATGGCGAAATCGTGGGCCAGCAGGAGCACGTCATTGCCGCGTTCCCGGAGCGGCGGCACCGTAATGGTGATAACACTCAATCTGAAGTACAGGTCTTCTCTGAACGACTCCTTCGCGACGAGGGTCTGGAGGTCCTTGTTGGTGGCGGCGACTATCCGGACGTTGACCTGTCGTGAGCGATTATCACCGACCATGCGGACCTGCTTGTCCTGAAGGACGCGCAGGAGTTTTACCTGCATGGCGAGGCTGGTTTCGCTGATTTCGTCCAGGAAAATCGTGCCGCCGTCGGCGGTCTGGAAAAAGCCGGCGCGTGAGTCGGTCGCCCCGGTGAAGGCGCCCTTGACGTGCCCGAACAGCTCGCTTTCAAGCAGCCCTTCGGGTATGCCGCCGCAGTTTACGGGGACGAAGGGAGCCGAGACACGGTTGCTGTTGTAGTGAATGGCTCGAGCGACCAGTTCCTTGCCGGTGCCGCTTTCACCGGTAATGAGCACCGTCACGGGTGTTGAGGCGGCCTTGCCGATGGCGCGGAAGACGTTTTGCAGGGCCTCGGATTCACCCAGGATGCCGTGGGATCGGGACGCCTTTTTATCCGAGCCGAAGCGGGCGGCGCGGCGGGAATGAAGCTTGTCGAGGGCGCGTTCCACGGCGCTGAAGAGTTCGGTGTCGGTAAACGGCTTGGCGAGGTAGTCGTCGGCGCCGGATTTGACCGCAGCCACGGCACCATTGACGGAGGCGTGCCCGGTGATCATCATCACCTCGGTATCCTTGTAGTTCTCCCGGACGTGCCTGACGAGATCCAGGCCGCTCAGCCTGGGCATCTTGAAGTCGGTAACAACGAGGTCGATGGAGGCCGTTTCGAGGATCGAGACCGCTTCCTCCACCCCGGGTGCCGTGAACACCTTGTAGCCGCGTGAATGCAGATTGCGCCGCAGTACCTCCAGGGTGTCCGGGGCATCGTCGACCACCAGGACGCGTTCCTGTTCACCGTTCCTGGTCATCCGGATTTCTTCCGAGTCGTTTCGTCGAGCGGTGAGGCCGGAAGCCGGACGATAAGAGTTGTTCCATGGCCGACTTTGCTTTCCACCTTTACCGTTCCGCCGTGTGCCGACACTATGCCGTGAACCACGGAAAGACCGAGACCGGTTCCCTGGTCGACGGCCTTGGTAGTGAAGAAGGGATTGAAGGCTTTCTTCAGAACCTCGTCCGTCATGCCGCTGCCGGTATCCTCAACGGTCAACTGCACGTACTTGCCGACCGGCGACGTCGTGATAGTCAGCCGCCCACCGTCGGGCATCGCCTGCACCGCGTTAACGACCAGGTTTGTCAGCACCTGCATCAACTGTGACCGGTCGGCCACGAGTCTCGGCAGGGAGGGAGAAAGGTTGCGAATCAGTTCGATGCCGGCCTTCTTGCACCGCAGCTCGAGGAAGAACAGCCCGTCCTCGACGAGTTCACTCACGTTGAGCTCGGTGCGCATGGGGGTCGTTTCCCTGGCGAAAACGAGCAGTTTTCTGATCACCTCACGGGCGTGCAGGGCGGCGTTGACGATTCTGTCCAGATCCTGGCGGGTCTGATCGACCAGGCCGCTCTCCTTGGCCGACAGTTGCGAGAACCCCAGTATGCTGGCGAGCGGTTCGTTAAGCTCGTGCGCGACTCCGGCCGCGAGCTGGCCGAGAGTCGCGAGTCGATCGGCATGGCGCAACTGCTCCTGCAGGAGGTACTTTTCGGTCTCGGCGTGCTTTTGTTCGACGATGAGTGAAACTTCGCGGGCAAAGGTATCGATAAGGTTTCGCTCTTCCGATAGGAAGGGACCTTCATCGAGGTCGGGCCGCTTTTCAATGTATCCGACCTCAACCCTGCCGCGCGTCCGCCGGTCCACAACCACCGCGGCATCGATCACGTGGACGGCCCTGGCAAACTCGGGAGTCGCGTAGGTATCGGCATCGACAGTGATTCGTGCGGCTGCAATGTCCGTATAGAGCAGGGCCGGCGGAAGCAGTTTGACTGCTCCCTGCAAAATGTCGTTCATTGACGCGCCGGGCTGGGCGGTTAGTTTGGCGATGCCGTACAAGCACAGGAGTTCTTTGACGCGCTCGCGCAGGGCTACCTGCAGACGGCGCTGCTGCATGGCCATACCGAGGGTATGGCCGAGCCGTTCGAGGGATCCCACCAGGTTGGGCTGAAATGCATCCGTGTGGCTTGACTCCAATTGCAACAGACCGGCACGCTCCTGACCGGTATCGATCGGCAGGATGATCATGGAGCGGCACTGCCGGCTGATGCGGAGGCCGGGCTGCTCCGAATCTCTGAATCGGTCAAGCCCCTCGAGACCGGCCTTGCGGATGTCGCCGGTCCAGAAGCTGCCTGCCCGGGTGAAGCTGTAGTCCGAAGAATGCCCGGACATGGCAACAACGTCCCGGCACAGGGCTTCGAAGGCGTGATTCTCGCCGGTGGTCCATTGGAAATCGTCGCCCGAGGGCGGCTTGATGGGGGACACTGTGCACTGAAGCGGGTCGTTGCGGGTGCGGGTGGCCTCACTATAGTAGCATCGGCCATGATCTTTGATGACCACGCGCACAGTGTTGCAGCCTGCCTGTTCGAGGAGCAGTCGGGACACCTCCCTGAGGAAATGCACCCGGGGCATGCCGTTACCGGCATACTCCAGAACGCGCCTTGAAAGTATGCGCTGGAACTCCAACTCTTCCGGAGCCTGTTTTCTCGGGCTGCTTTCAGGTGCCTGGTTTTGCACGGCTGTTCGGCAACGCTCCATATCAAGGGATAGCAGGCAATCGGTTCGGGCGGGTGTCCGTCGGCCCGGCCTCTCTGATGTGTATTCTCGGCTTCAATCTGTCCTTCGCAAGTGCTATTAGCACCAACTAATTACAGTGGTCACATAAGGCCGAGAAGTCAAGGGGAAAGTTATCTGCAAGCGGCGTGCCGGCACCGGCAGGATGACCCGAGGTGCGCACCGAGCGCGGCCGCACCCGGTTATGGTCTGTTCGTAAGACGAGCCAGCCGTGCCCGGGCGTCGTCCAGTTCCGCGGCCCCGGTCTCGGCCTCGGCCCACAAGTCGAGGAATACCCTGTACTGTTCAGCGGCGTCCTCGGTCCTTCCCATCTGCTCGTACGCCAGGCCGAGATAGTAGTATGTTCTGACCGCCTGAAGGCCCCAGAACAGGCGTTCAGCTGGACTTCGCGTCAGGGCGGTTTCAAGATCATCGACCGCTCGCTCATATCTGCCGAGTTCCAGATGTGAGCGGCCGAGCATGACACGGGCCGGGAAGGCGCAACCTACAGAGTCTTCAAGCGCCTGCTGCAAGGCGGCGGCAGCTTTCTCCCAGTTGCCTTTTGACAGCTCTATTGTACCCACCGCGTAGTAGTAATTTGACAGAGGCCGGCCGGCCTTCCGGAGCCTGGTTATCAGAATCTCGGCGTCCCGTTCGGCGCGAGCGATCCGGGTATTCTCTGCGAGCATCTGTATGCGGAGATCCTGCCCGTACAACGAATCCGTGCGATCCGAAGCGAGGTTTACCTGGGTGCTCAAATCGAATTCCCTGAGTGCCTGCTCCAGGTTCTTTTCTTCAGAGAATATAGTTGCCAGCAGCAGGTGGTGAGAACCGTGCACTTCACCCCCCGAATCCGCGGCGTTGGCCCTGATGCCGGCCTGGAGGACATCGACGGCTACCTCGAGTTTGCCCTGGTAGAGCGGGACGTACGCAAGGTACAATCTCCCGGTCGAACGCCAGTTCTTGCCGGCAGTTGAAACCAATTCCTGCAGGGTAGCCTCCGCCAGGGCGTATTCACCGGTAAGAACGTAGAGAAACCCGAGCTTCACGCGAGAGTTGTGGAAATCCGGTTTTATCGCCAGCGCCTTGCGGTACGATTCAATAGCCGGATGCAACTGGCCGTTCGCGGCGTAGATGTCACCCCTGGAATCGTACGGATTGGGTTCTTCCGGGGCCAGCGAGATGTAGGTATTGATTGCCTCGAGGGCTTTCCGGACGTCGCCAAGCCCGTTATACGAGTAAGCGAGCATGTTGTACGCGACCTTGAACAGGGGATCCATTTCGATGATCTGGGTGAGGTATCGCACGGCCTCGTCATAGTCGCCCAAGCCGTACGTGTACGTGGCAATAAGGTAGAGTGCTTCCTTGTCATCAGGATACTGCTCGACGGCTTTGCGAAGCACCTCTATGGCCCCGGTGACATCATCCGAGACGATAGCTTCCAGACTTTTGATGTAGTACCTGTCCTTCTGGCCGGCCCGGTCGGCGTACTTGACGGCGCTGGTGATGTAGTCGGTGTCCCTGGTTCTGGCCAGATAGTAGTAGGCCATGGCAAACGTGGAGTCTATCCGCACGGCCCTTTCAAAGCAGGCCGCGGCTTCCGCCGTATAGTACTTGTGATACTGTTCGATCCCTTCGAGGTAGTAGCGGTACGCTTCGGGCGAGTGCGTAGTCACATCGGCCACGGGGCGGTCCGGTTCCTGCCGTGCGGAAGATGGAAGCGACAGGTCCTCTTTTATCCGAACGGTCAGTCTATCGACCAGGGAGAAAATGTCGTCACCCGGTTTTCCGTCGATTCGCTGGGACGCCACCGCATTGCCCGTGGCGACGTCGGTGAGTTGTCCGGTGATAACATAGTGCGGTTCCGCCTGGAGAATGCTTCCCATGATGATCCAGGTGGCGGAAGCTTCGTCGGCGACTTGAGATGCGATATCCCTGTCCACCACCCTCGCGCCCTCATGCCCCAGCAGCTTGAGGATATCGTACAGCCGCTGGCTGGAGACGATCTGGAGGTACCGGGACTCAGAAAGGTCGGTGATAAGCAGGTTGGAGACAATTTCGCCAAGGCGGCCGGCGTCCTCGGGGTCGGCCAGGTTCTCAAAATACATGACGGCGACACGATTCTCGACCGCAACCGCTTCCTGGGAGGGCCGAAACTCCAGTTGCCAGTCCTTGACCAGGAGAAGAAACAGGATGGCGGCGGCCACCGCCGAGGTCGGTACGAGGGAGAACCAGAGGCGTCGACGGCGCAGCGGCCGTGGTCTGTCCGCCAATGCGGTCGTATCCTGCGTGGATCTGCTCCGTACGGCACTCCGGACTGTCTCACGGACGTCGGGATCGTATTTCATCAGTCGAGCCGCCTGCTGGAACTGCAAAACGTTGTTCATGCAGTGTTCGCACTCAAGCAGGTGAAGTTCCAGTTCCCGACGCTCCTCGGAGGTGAGCATGCCCACTTCATAGGCATACAGCATGTCGTCGAAGCGCCGATCGAGGCAGTCGCTCATGGCTTGAAGCCTCCTTCTTCCAGACAACTCTTCAGCATTGCCCTGGCGCGCGAGAGTAGAATGTAGGCCGCGTTTTTCGTCAGGCTCAGTTTTGCACAAACCTCAGCGGCGCTGTATCCCTGGTAGTGCAGGTGCAGAATCTGAGCATGCCGATGATTCGCGGCCGCAACCGATTGCAGGCAATTGAGCAGTCGTCGCTTGAATTCGGGATCCGGATTCCACGACGAACCGGTGGCATCGCCGTCCGCCCGGGTCGTAATCCTGCTTTCCCGCCGCTGCTTGGTCCGGTAGTAATCCAGGAGTTTGTTCTCCAGTACCCTATAAGCCCACGCCGCGAAACTGGTCGTGAAATCGATTTCCCTGTACTTCTCCGCGATTGTAATCAGAGCCTCCTGGACGATTTCCTCCCCATCCTCCTGGCTCTGTATCCTTTGTTGTACAAAGACCCGGAAGCTTTCAGTCAATCGCTGAAAAAGCTGTTCTTCGGTGGCTCGATCTCCGAGGCGGGCCAAATTCTGTAAGGCGTTGATGTTCAAAAGTACCGTCTGATTCGACACCTGTCTGACCTCTTAGTATACGCAGCTCGTTCGTTTGGCGCAAATATCAACACGATCGGCGGTTCAGGGGCGGCCGACGATCAACCCGGACCGGAGTCTGATTTCTCAGCTTTGGGTTGAAAGAGACAGGCCTGAGCAACGACTAAGGGATTGCACACGAGGGGTGACGGAAGGCGGCCCGGGGCGGGCTTGCCACTGATCGCCTGGATTTTGCACCATGACTTGACAGGACGGCGATTACGCTCGCCGCAAGGAGGGAACATGACCAGGATTATCTGCCTGTTGATGGCGGCGGTGCCGTTAACGCTCGCGGCAGGCATCAACGCTCAGGGCCTGATCGACGGCCCGGAGAGCGTTGCCTTTGACTCACTCAATAACCGCTACCTTGTATCCAGCCTGCGAAACAGCACCATTATCTCGATTGACACGGCCGGTGCCCAGGACGCCTTCTACCCGAATCTGGGCGTAGTGGCGGGCAACTGCATAGTCGGGAATACGCTGTACGTTACCGCACGGCCGGACGTGGTCGGGATTGACCTGACAACGCGCGAGGTTGTCATGCATCTGAGTGACAAGCGATGGCAGACAATCGACGGGTTGACCGCTGACACGTCCGGCAACCTGTACGTGCTGGAGACAATAGGGGCAGAGATTTACAAGATACGACTGAGCGATAACACGTACTCCGAGTTTGTGATGTCCGGTATCACTTCCGGGGCACAGGACCTGTTTTTTGACGAGAGGCATAACCGGATCCTTATCTGTACCTGGGTCACCGCCCACCCCATCCAGTCGATCAGTCTCGAAGACTCGACGGTGACGACTCTGCTATCGCCGACGCCGGGGTTCTTTGACGGCATAACGATGGACCAGAACGGCTTTGTGTACGCCGGGTCATACATGGATAATGCCGTATATATGTGGGACAGTACTTACAGCAATCCGCCGATTCGGATTTCGACCGGGCATACCGAGCCGGCCGGTCTTGACTACAACAGGCGCGACGACATCCTGGCCGTGCCAAACTTCGGCGGGGACAGAGTAGACTTTGTCAAGTGCAACGTGCCGTCACTCCGCGTAAGCGGTTGTACCCTTGATGACAGCGGCGGCGATGGGGATGGCCGCGGCGATCCCGGTGAATCGGGAGAGCTGGCGGTCATCCTCGGTAATAAATTGTGGGAGGGGCAAAACGTTGCAGCCGAGTTGACCAGCCTGGATCCGAATGTAACCGTTGTTTCGTCAACGGTTCAATTCGGAACCTGCGCCGGCTGGGGCCAAAGAACCGTTTCGGGAACCTCCTGCGCGCTGGAGATAGACGACGCCTGCCCGGTTCCGCGCATTGCTCCCCTTGAGATAGCAGTCACTGCCGGGGGCGGGTACGAGATTACCGACACGGCGTACCTGTTCATTGGTGATACGACGGGCTTTGCCGATCAGTGTGAGAGCGGGGCCGGTTTCTGGAGGCATTGGTCTGCGACGGTCAACAGCGCCGACGAGTGGCACCTCGACGATTACAGGGCCCACAGCGGCGACTACAGCTGGAAGGTGGGGGGCGCCGGCAGCACGCCCTACGCACACACGTCCGACGGTGCTCTGGTGTCCCCACCCTTACTTCTCCCGCCGGAAGCGCGCCTTTCGTTCTGGCACTGGATGGAGGCCGAACAAGGGGGTGGGGAGGGCAGTGCCTGTGACGCTGGGGTGGTCATGATATCGGCCGACGGCGGCGAATGGCAGTTGCTGACCCCCGTGGACGGATATACGCATACTCGTATTGGCGATCTGCTCAATCCGCTTCCCGCCGGGACGCCGTGCTTTTCGGGAAGTCTGGACTGGACGCAGGCGGAGTTTGATCTCGCGGCGTATTCCGGTGTGGTTCGGTTGATGTTCAGGTTCATCACGGACGCCGGTGTCAGCCGGGAAGGCTGGTATATCGACGATATAGAAGTCTACCCTGCAGGTTGCTGCCTCGGGGAGACCGGGAACATCGACGGCGATCCGGAGGAGATCGTGGACATCGGCGACCTGACGACGCTGATCTCTTACCTCTTTATCAGCCAGGTGGAACCTGCCTGTATGGAAGAGGCGAATACGGACGGTGATATCGCAGGTGTTGTCGACATCGGCGATCTGACGAAGCTGATCTCGTACTTGTTCATCAGTTACGTCCCGCCGGCCGCGTGCCAGTAGTGAAGAGAATCATCGCTGCCGGGCACCTTACGAAAAAACGGCGGCCGTGAAGTAGGTTGTTTCTGAGCGAGAACGCCAACCGGGGCCGCCTGAGGGAGGCCGTCGGCATGTGCCGTCGGTTGACGCCGGCGCTTTTCACCTTGGATATTTCGAGTATCTTTGCTATACTGCCGTCAGGGAAAGCCATAAGGTGTGCAATGAACGTTGAAGTCTCGCGGGCAACCCGAACTCCTATTGTCTCCGCCGTGGATCAGCGCAGGTCCCTGAATGCCATTCACGAAACCTCTTCCTTCGGCGTTTAGGCGAGATACCGGCAGGATAGACATACTCCGGGCATGTGCGCGACAGTCAGATGCCGGTGGCAGGAAGGCGAGGATGTGATTCCGGCCACCGGGCTCCAGGGGTTTGGCAGTGAGGATTTCAGGCTGGTATGACGGCTGAACCGGACCACGACGGAAAGGCCAATCCTGAGGCGGCGATCCCCTCCGGGACGACAGCGGGACGCTATCTGGTCCTGGAGGGGCCGGATTCCACGTGCCTGGGTGAAGTGTACCGAGCCAGAGACACCAGGCTTGGCCGCATGGTGCAACTGTATTTCCTGCCCTCCTCGCCGGCCTCAGACGAGGAATTGAAGACGCGACTGGCCCGCACGGTGCAGGCGGTTGCGGCCCTTGCCTGCCCCGGGTTAACCCCGGTCTATGATATATCCGAATACAACGAGCGGCCGTTCGTTGTCACTGAGTACACGGAGTCCCGGCCCCTGTCGGACCTTATACGGTGTCAGCCGCTTTCTCTTGACCGAACTCTGCAAACGGTTGTATCGGTGGCCGAGGCCCTGCGCGATGTCCACCGTTCCGGGATATTGTACGGTGATCTGAGGCCCTGTAACGTTCTGGTGGACAAGAACGAGCGCTGCCAGCTGGCCGTTCCTGGCCTGCTGGCATCTGACTTCGGCACATGGTCGGACGCGGATAGTGCGTCGAGCAAGGTAAGTGCCTACCGAGCCCCCGAGGCAGTACGCGGCACGCGGCCGGACACTCGGAGCGATATCTACTCGCTGGGCGTTCTGCTGTGCGAGATGATCACCGGCAGTGACGCGTTCTTGAAGGCTGGGCCGGCGGCGACTGTGCGGTCGATCGCAGAGGAAGGCTCAGGCTCAGACGACCGCTGGGGATCGTCGCTGCCGGAAGCAGTCCTGGTGGTGGTCCGGAAGGCACTTCAGGCGGAGCCGGAGGCGAGGTATCAGTGTGTCGACGAGTTGCTGGACGACCTGAGGTACGAACTTGCACAGCGGACGTTTCGGGAAAGCGAGGAGTCGTACCGGTCTCTGCTGGAGAGCGCCCGTGAAGTCATCTTCATTGTCAATCAGGCCGGGGTGTTTCTCTATATGAACCGATATGCCGCGGAGAGGCTGACCGGCGAGCCCTCGTTTCATATCGGGAAATCCATGTGGGACGTATTCCCGCAGCACGTGGCCGACCGCCAGATGGGCCCCGTTCGACAGGTGTTCGAGAGCGGCTGCAGCCAGACGGTGGAGATGGCAACAGAAATCCAGGGCCAAAGCTACCGGTACAACACCAGTCTTCAACCCATAAGGGACGAATCCGGGACGATCGTGTCTGTTCTGGGTATTGCCAGGAGCGTCGACGAGTTTGCAAGTCTCCAGGAGGAACTTGCGCGGCAGCGAGGTCTTGTCTCCACGTTGCTGGATACCGCCAATAGCCTGGTTGTGTGTCTGGATCGGAAGGCCAGGATAACCGTTTTCAACGGCGCATGCGAGCGCGTGACCGGATATACGCGGGCCGAGGTGCTCGGCAAGAGCTGGCCCGATACGTTTCTCCCGGCTGACCACAAGCAACCGGCGCCGGAGGATTTCGGTCAGTGGGTCAGGCAGCATCCACGCGACATGTATGAAGGCCAGTTAAGGACAAAGGACGGTCAGTTCAGGACGATCCTGTGGTCCACCTCGGCCGTGTTTTCCCCTGATTCGGATGAACTGACAGCTATCGCCGTGGGACAGGATATTACCGAGCGCAAGCTCGCTGAACGGACGTTGCGTGAGGCCGAGGCCCGTTTCGGCGAGGTCCTGGAGTATTCCCGTGACGTGCTGTATCGATTGAATCTGGATACGCTCACGTACGATTACATCAGTTCGTCGGTGCTTGAGATGACCGGCTACCGTCCGGACGAAGTGATCGCCGGGGGCGTGGCCAAAATGCGAGCGTTGGTTCACCCCGAGGATTTGAAACGCTTCGGGATGCACAGGGAGGAGTTGATACAATCGGACGCCGACAGTGATACGGCCTTCACGACCGAGTATCGGCTGAAGGTGAAGGACGGCACGTACCGCTGGCTGAGTGACAGCCACGCGCTGGTCCGGGACAGCGAGGGCTCGGCCCGGTTCATAATCGGCACTGTGCGCGACATCACGGAGCACAAGCAGGCCGATGAGGCACTGCAACGGGCGCACGATGAACTGGAGCGACGGGTCGAGCAACGGACCGGGGAGCTTGTCCGGATCAACCGGGATCTGAGGCAGCACATCGAGGATCGGCTCAAGGCGCAACAGGCCCTCCTGGAGAGTGAAGAGAAGTACCGCAACCTGGTCGAACGGGCCAACGACGGCATCTGTATCCTGCAGGGTGGACTGCTGAAATTCGTGAATCAGCGGCTCGCCGAGATGGTGGGCTACACGGTGGAGGAAGTCTTGAATACGCCATTCGTGAGATACGTCCACCCGGATGACGTGGCCGGGATCGCGGAACGTTACCGACTCCGGATGGCCGGCGGTGAGCTGGACCAGGGGCATGAAGCCGGCCTGCTTCACAGAAACGGCCAGCGTATCGAGGTTGAGATGAACGGTAACCTCGTTACCTACGAAGGACGGCCGGGCGATCTCACGTTTGTTCATGATATAACGGAGCGCAAACGATCCCGCGAGGCACTTCAGGCGAGCCGCAGGAGGTACGAGCAGGCGTCAATCGGAGGCCGGGTGGGCGTATGGGATCAGGATCTTGTGACGGGGGAGTTCTTCGTTGACGCGGGTCTCAAGGCGCTTCTGGGTTTCGCGGATCACGAGATTGGAAGCCAGCTCGATGTATGGACCGAGCGAGTACATCCCGATGACGTGGACAGAGTTACAAAGGACATTAATGCTGTTATTAACGGGGCGGTCGATAAATACGAGATGGAGCACCGGATGATCCATCGTGACGGGAGTGTCCGGTGGTTTCTTTCTCGCGGGAAGGCAATCCGTGACGCGGAGGGGAAGCCCTGCCGTATCGTGGGGACGGATACGGACATAACGGACCGCAAGGAGGCGGAAGAAGCACTTCGGGAAAGCGAAGAGCGGTTCCGGAAACTCTCGGATGCGGCTGAGGAGGGGATAGTCATCCATGACCATGGAGTGATAGTGGACGCCAACGAAGCATTCGCTCGCATGACCGGCTATGAGCAACCTGAAGTGATAGGTATGCACATAAGGCCGTTCACCACGGCCGAATCATGGCAGACGGTAGCGGAACATCTGGCCGCCGATAGCGATGAGCCGTATGAGGCGACGGGCATTCGGAAGGACGGCTCGACGCTGTACTGCCAGCTGGTTGGCAAGTCGTATGAATGGCAGGGGAAGACGCTTCGGGTGACGGTATTACGCGACATCACGAGCCGCAAGCAGGCCGAGGAGGCTCTCTTTGAAAGCAGGCGGGCCCTGGCGACGCTTATGAGCAACCTGCCGGGCATGGCATATCGATGCCGGAACGACCCTGACTGGACAATGCTGTTTGTGAGCAACGGCTGCAAGGAGCTGACGGGGTACGAGTCGGCGGAGCTGGTGGGGAACACCCAGATATCCTACAACGAGGTGATACATCCGGGAGACCGGGCACAGGTATTCGAGGTGGTCGACAACGGGCTTGGCGGAGACCGGCCGTTCCAGATGGTGTACCGGATAATCACAAGAGATCGGCAGGTGAAGTGGGTGTGGGAAAAGGGGCGCGGCGTTTATTCCGATGATGGACAGCTGGTTGCACTTGAAGGGTTCATTACGGACATTACTGAACGGAAACGCGTGGAGGATATGCTCCGCCAGACGACCGATGAGCTGGAAGTGGAGCGCGAAGACCTCACCGATAAGAACATCGCCCTGGAGCAGATACTTAAACACATCGACAAGGAGCGGCAGGACTACAAGGCGAGGACCTGCAGGGACATGGAGCAGGCCATCACCCCGATTCTGAAACGTCTGCGGGAGAGTGCCGGTGCGGAACACAGCAACGAGATGGAAGCCCTCGAAACCAACCTTCAGGCCATACTGGCCAAGGACGTCGATGTTTTCAGAGATCGCTATGCGAGCCTGACGCCGCGCGAGGTTGAGGTATGCGAAATGATCAAGAAGGGGCTGTCCTCCAAGCAGATAGCCAGCCACATGAACCTCTCGCTGTACACGGTTCACAAGCACCGTGAGCAGATCAGGGAGAAGCTTGGAATCACGAATAAAAGGGTCAATTTAAGCACGTATCTTCAACTGCATTAGTTCCCTGCCTGTACGTAATAAATACGTAAACAATCAGTATTGACGACTGCTTGTTTTATCATATCTTCTTTAGCTGTAGAGAGCTTTGGAAGGAAGAACCCGGCGGTGCAAGCACACCGACACCGCGAGAGCACATCTGACATCGCCGGGGTTCCAAAAATGATCAGGCACATGCACCTGATCTAGTTTCCCCCCTCTTCAAGAGAATGCCCGGCGGTGCAAGCACACCGAACACCGCCGGGTCCCCTTGTCTCAAACCAGGCGCATGTGCTGTCTAATTTGAACTGCTAATCTCTTACTCACTATCACGCCAGGACTCTCGTCCATTGGCAGGAAGACACGTGCCTGAAAACAGACGTTTCAGACCATAAATGCATGAATAAACTCCTGCCGGTCCCCTGTCAAGGGCAATGTTTTCCTCTCTTGGCGCCGCCAACCGCCGATTGGTCTCCGACGGGAGCCGTCGGGTGAATTGACGGTCAGGCGCGCCGGGCTTTTGCGTGTATAACAGTAGAGTCCCGGCGGTGTCGGAAGTCGACCGCAGGGGTGGTTATCCTGTTTCGGAGAAGCGAACTTGAGTGTCTCGAACAAACTGCTGGCGCTAAGAGCAGGGGTCCTGCACGGGGCGGTGAGGGCGGACCATCCCGACGTGCTGCTGGTTACGGCGGGCGGCGGCTCGAGGGTTTCCACCGGCAGGGCCAGTACGCTGGCCTCGTACCTGACCGGAGACAAATGGACCGTGCACGTTCACAGCGAGTGGCGGCACGCAGCGGGCAGATCGGATCTCGGTGGCGTGATCGACCGACTGGCCTTTTTCAGAGAGCTGGTGCGCGTAATTCCGCGGCATGACATCGTCCACCTGATGGCGGATTCTCCCGGTTCGTTCTGGTGTTTCGTGGTTCCGTCCCTGGCGCTGGCGAGGTTCTTCAACAAGAGGATCATCCTGAGCTTTCTCTGCCCGGAGGTTGAGGACGTTCTTGGCCGGTGGGGTTGGCTCGCGCGCCCGTTTTTCCGTCTGGCCGATCCGGTGGTCGCAGACTGCAATTACGTGGCAGGCATTTTTGCCCGCCACGGTCTGGCCACGCGGATGATATTGCCGTTGCCGCGACGTTTCGCCGGATCTATCCGGCAGATCACACGTCTTCAGCCAAAGATACTGGTTGATCGACCTCTTACGCGAGCCAACAACGTAGCTTGCCTTGTCCGTGCCTTCAAGTTCGTCAAGCAGAAATACCCGCGCTCCGAACTGCTTATTGCCGGTGACGGTCCGGAGCGTCAGGCCCTGCAGCATCTGATCAGCGCCGAGTACATTCATGGCGTGACGTTCACGACTAAAGGGTGGGATGCGCTCTTTGCCGAGGCTGACCTGTACGCGAACTCGTCTTCGTATGATACTTTTCCCGAATCGATTCTCACGGCCTTAGGCGGCGGGCTGCCCGTGGTGACCACCGACGCCGGGGGTATCCCACAGGTTGTCAAAGACCGCATCAACGGCATGGTTGTGCCGATCAACGACCACGTGGGGCTGGCCGAGCGGATTATCGAGCTGGTCGAAAACCCGGAATTGGTGGCGGCCCTGACGACGGCGGCTGGCGACCTTCTGAGAAATTTCTCCTGGGAAAGCGCCGGGAATTCGTGGCGCAGGCTGTACCTGGCCACTTTTGAGCGGAGTTGAGATTCCCCGTTTCACCCGCTTCCGACCGAATATGTGATTGCCAGTTATCTCACCGCCGGGTTATACTTGGTTGATGCCTTCGCAGTATAGCCACAGCAGGCTGAACATGTTTCGCACCTGTCCGCGGAAGTACAAATTCCGCTATATCGAGAAGGTCTCGGTCCCGGAGCGTGTATCGGCTGATTTGTACCTGGGCAGTGCCGTTCATCGACAACTCCGGAAAGCCTACGAGTTGGGTGCGGATGGGATTCTATACCCTCTCGAGGACATGATCGCGGCCTATCGGGCCGAGTGGGATAAGCCGGGTATGGAGAAGATCGCGGTTACGGGTGACTACCGGACGGTGGTGGACTACATCCGCAGCGGTGAAGAGATGCTCCGGCGATTCTACGATCAGTATCAACCGTACGACCAGGGGACACTTCTCGGCGTAGAGCGCAATTTCCGATTTTGCCTGCCGGGGACACCGTTCAGGTTTGTAGCCATAATCGACCGCCTGTGGCGGCGCGAAGACGAAGTGATAGAGATCTGCGACTACAAGACCGGCCGACACCTGGCAAGCCCCGGCGACCGCTTCTTCCTGGAGCAGATGGGGCTTTATCAACTGGCCATACAGTCGGTCTACCCGCAGTTTCAGCAGGTGGATCTGGCTCAGTATTTCCTGAGACACGGTGAGGTTGTCTGCCGTCGCGTGAGTCAGTATGAACTGGATGAGCTTGCCGAACAGTTAAGACAGACTGTACTTCAGACAATTCACGCGCAGCGGCTGGATGATTTCCCGACCCGGGAGAACGGGCACTGCAGTTACTGTGAGTATTATCAGCTCTGTCCGGCCAAGCGGCACCGTCTGCACCTCGAAGCGGAGGCCGGAACCGACGGACCCGAGAAGACTACGCTGGAGTCGGCTGCGGCGCTGGCCGACAGGTACGCGGCCGCCGATGCCGAGTACAAGCGGCTGAAGGCCGAACGGGAAGCGCTCAGGCAGGACGTCGTCCGGACGGCCAGAGAGCTTGACGTGAGCAATCTGGCGGGCAGCCGGGCGGAGGTATCGGTACGGATCTCACGCGAGGAGCAGTTTGTCACCAAGACCTCGGATGCTCAGGCGTTTGCACAACTTGCCCGCCTGGCGCGCGAATGGCAGCTTGACGAGTGTTTCTCCCTCGACGGGAAAGCCTTGATGTCCGAGAGGTACCGTACGGAGCGCCTGACTTCAGCACAGCTTGAGGAGATGAAGAAATTCGTGGTGGAAAAGGAGAACGCGCGCGTTTCCGTCCGTTCCCAGGAACCTCCGGGTGAAGACGAAGTTTAGGACGGATCCTGCGCGGCAGGCAGGCGAAAGCCCGGTGCACTTTGCACGGGGCTTTCTTTGAATTCGGCCCTGCCTTCCGGCGCTATTTGGAAGCGATACTGAGGAAGATAGGGATTATTGTGCGTTTTGTCTTGTCGGTCACCTTAACGGTGTCCGGCGGTTCGCCCTGAACCGAGTCCGCGATGATCTCCAGCGAGTTGCTGGGATGAGTGGTTGTCGTATCCACGGTCAGTCCCTCAATCGGTTCGTCCGTCAACGAAGAGACGAAGATGGTGGCCAGGCGGCCTTTGCCCGGCAGCAGGTTCACTTTCTTGGCGGAGAGGGACGCAATCATGCCGAGTGTAACGCACTGGATGGCGGTGTCGGCCCGGAAAGCGCGGACGTTAAAGTGCTCTACCCGTCCCCCGGTATAGACGCATGAATCGGCGACAATGCGATTCAGCCCGGCGGACAGCTTGAGCGGGATTGACATCCCGACAATTGGTTCATCGTTGAAGTAGGACAGATTGATCGACCAGTTATCGTCGTTGATCCTGGAGACCTCTGCCCAGACCGTGTCGATGGCTCCGAACGCGTCCTGCTGAGCCGTTGCTGCTACAGGGAGCAGTACGAGCAGGGCCAGAGCGGAGAGCATTATAGTAATCGGCTTCATTGTTCCTCCGTGTACTCGTGTGCAATACCTTCGTTTTACAGCCTGCCTCAGGCCAAAGATCCTAAAATTCCGTCGTTTCGTCAACTTCAGTTAAGCTGTTTCGCAACAACTGTACCAGCGAATCCGCCGCTGCCCGGTTGTCCAATTCATCGGCATAAACCCGGGCCGCGGTGAGCAGCGCTCGCTGGCCGATGGCCGAGTTGGGGAAGCGCTCAAAGATAGAAGTGAGAATACCGGCGGCACCGGCCAGATCGCCCTTCTGACGGAGCAATTCGGCTTTATAGGTGCGGGCCGTGGCCTCTCTGAGCGTGGAAGGGGATTGCCGGATGACGTCCTCGAAGTACTGTTCGGCGCGTTGGTACCAGATGTCTGACTCCCTGGGGCGGCCTTCACCGGCGAAATGTCTGGCAAGGAACAGGTAGGCCGACATGGCTTGCTCGGACCCGGCGTAGTTCTCGATCAGAAACCTGTATTCCGACTCCGCCCGCGCCCAGTTGTCCTCTCGCTCGAATGACTGCGCCTTGGTCAACTGGGCTTGAGGCGTCGTGCGGTAGAAGAACCTGTACCTGCTTTCGAGGTCCACCAGAATGTTGCGGGCTGCCTGGTAGTCTCCTTTGTGCTGGTGCACGAGGGCCTGCTTGAGCATCACGACCGGTTGGAGAAGCGTATCGGCCGACAGAATGTCAGCTTCGATCCGCCGGTAGTGTGCCAGGGCGGTATCGGGCATATCCAGCCCGGTGGCGTACAGGTCAGCTATGTGAAGGCGAATCTGCGCATTGATATTTCCCAAGGAATCACGTACGAGGCCGAACTGTTCGATAGCAGGCCGGTACCGGCCGGCCAGTTCGTACAGACGCCCGAGGCCGGCGTGCGAGGCGGCACCAAGCGGGGCGTCCGCGTAGTCACTGATCAATCGTTGATAGTAATTCTCGGCCACGTCAAGGCGCCGGGATGATTCGGATTCGTTGCCGGCCTGAATGGTGATCCTGTAAAGGTGCAGGGGCAGGTTGAAAAGTGTCAGGACAATGGAGCCGTCACGGTCAAGCGGCGGATAGAAAAGTTCTAGGGTGCTGTCGTAGACGGCCATGGCGCTGTCCCATTGGCCGCCGGCCTGCATGGCACGACCCAGGTTGTATCGGGCGGTAATCCCTTCGACGCCCGGGATGCGAACGCGCTCCAGCAGCCGAGTAATGATCGCCTGGCACGTGTCGAAGTGCCTGAGGGCGAAGAAATGCTGTGACAGCCTGGTGCTGCTTTTGAAGGTCAACTCTTCAATCTCTCGAAACTCGGTGGGATACTGCGCGGGGTCAATTGAATCGAGGGCGTGATAGCAGCGTTCGACCAACTCGCCGTAGGCTTTTCGGATGGCCGCGGCGGTTCCCGGGGCATTTAGCTGGGGCCGAATCGCGGCGTCACGGCTGTTCTTTTCTACAGCATAGTATTCCTTTTCGAGATCGTATCTGAGTCGAACGGCCGGGTTGTCGGTACATGCCTGATACAGGAGTCCCGTGACGGCCATAGCGGCCAGCAAGTACCCTCTAAAGTTGCTCATATACGCTTGTATCGGCTATAAGTGGTTATGCTGTAACGGAAGCCAATATAGCCGGCCCGGTTGGTGCAAACAAGGCAAATATCTGTCCGGTGGCTCAACGGTTCCGTTCCGGGTACGGGTCGCTTGACGCCGGGCGCGGTGTCGGCAAAAAAAAGACGGCGCCGGGCGCCGTCTTTTGAAGTTTCAAAAGGCTCCTGATTACTTACGCCGCAAGGCTCCCAGTCCGACAAGACCCAGGCCAAGAAGGATCAAAGTCGCGGGCTCCGGCACCGCGGTCGTCACGGTAAGCTCAACCTTGTCATTGAAATAGTGACAGTCCGAGTCAAAGGCAAAGCCAAACCTGCCGTCAGCCGCATAGGTGCTGAACAAGTCGATCAGTCCCAGGTCGCTGAAAGTATAGGTCAGGTCTATTCCGGGGCCGCCACCCAGGGGATCCGACCATGCGTCGATGAGTATACCCTGGCCGGAAAAGAAGTCGGCGGTGGCGTCACGATCAAATATACGAAGTGTGCCGATCTGGGCGTCGTCCAATAGATGAATGTATAGAAAGTCATTGTCCTCAACGCGGTAATCAGCAATGCCCCTGAAGGTCAGTACAACCTCCCTGATTTCCTCATCGGACTGCCAGTCTATACCCCACGTGTAGGCATTATACTCATTGAGATCCTGGAGATCGGCCGGACCGGGGTTGAACGTGTACACGTACGCCTGAGACGCCGGGGAACCGAGAATGAGAATCACGCAGGCCATAGCGAAGAAGAGGAATATCTTCATGTCCACTCCCATTGGAAGACGCATCAATCCATTTTACCGACATATATGAAGCAAATCACATGCCGCCAAACCGGACCAACCGCTCCATCTTAATCTCATGGTGGGCAGCAGGTTACAAGTGCCCCTGCGGTTTACCCGGTGGCCAGGGCCGGCAGTCTCGGCAGGTCCTTACATAATATAGGCAAGATTGTTCACAATTTGCACACAGGTCAACGCATCCGATAGGGCTGATTACCAAGCCTGTTGGGGTCGGGACAGGCAGCACGATCTGCGGCGGTGGCCGGGGCAAAATAGATGGCGGTCCTGCGTTGTTGGCGGGTGAGCACAGGCCAGAAAAAGGGTTCCTTATGAAAAGCAAACCGACCGAAACCTCAGTGCTCGCCGGTACCCCTCCCGGCAGTTCGGGGTTGCCGCGCCTTGTGAAACTCCGGCAAACGACCGGGTTGCGTTCCCGTGACCGAATGGGAGCCTTGCTGACATGGTCGAACAGCGACGTTGAAAGTGGGCGGTATCGGATCATGCTGTACCGGTTCCTGGCCGATCAGTTGCCGATCATCAATGCGTGCCTGTGGACGTGGGTCAGGCTGATGGCGGCTCCGGGGGAATATCGAATAGCGGAGACCGGCAGGACCGCCCAGGCGGACAGGGCGCAGCGGCGCCTTGACCAACTCTGGAGCCAGGGTTACACCAACGTTCTAGGCAACCGCGTCGGTCTCGTGACGCTGCTTCCGGGCCTGGTCACGTCGCTTCTGAGGGACGGCATGTTCTGCGGGTTTGTCGTAGTGCACCGGGATGGTTCCGGTATCGATCAGTTTTTTCCGGTGGATCCGATTGACATCGTTCGTGAGGAAACGCGGGGTCAATGGCGGCTGGTGCTGGAGCGGGAGAACAGCCGGATAGACCTGAACAGGCCGGATTTCTACTATCTTCCGCTGCGCCACGGCGTCGAGGCGCCGTTTGGTCGTTCGATCCTTCAGCCTATCCCGTTCGTCAGTTACATCGAGCAGCAACTCGTGGATGATATGAGGCGGTCGAGCCACAATTCCGGTTACCACCGTCTGCACGTCAGGATAACGCCGCCGGAGCGGCTGGCCGGAGAATCTGACGACGCCTACACGGACCGAATAGACGGCTATTTCGACTCGACCGTCAAGATGATCAGGTCGTGCGAGGTAGACGACAACCCGGTGACGTGGGACAACGTGGCCGTCGACTATATAGGTCCGGACAAGAGCCGCGAGGTGTCGAACAGCTGGTTCATGAATCACCGGGCGATGATCGAGGATATCTGCGCCGGGACGAACCTGGCCCCGTATCTCCTGGGTTACTCGTACGGAGCGACTACCACCTGGGCGAGTTTAAAGTTCGACGTCGTGATGCGCCAGGTGCGCTCAGTGCAGACGGAGATCGCGCATTTCCTTGAATGGCTGGGGAACCTCGATCTGGCCTTGGCCGGTCTGGACGTGAAGTGTCGTTTCGTCTTTGACAACTCCTTTGCATACCAGGCCGTTGACACGTTGGCAGTGCAGTCCGGGCAGATCGAGAACATCCTCAAGCTATACAACGCCGGCCTGATTGACGAGGTATCGGCGCGCGAGAAGGCGGAGAATCTAATCTGAGAGCGGGCGCGACGCCGGCGGAGTGGCGGCGAGGGATGGTCGAGCCGGCCTTCTTCGCCAAGCGCTTTCTCGGCGCAGAGCTTCATGACGGCCAGCGGCGGTGGCTGGCTGAATCCTCGGCCCGCGAAAACGTTCTCGTGACCGGTAATCGCTGGGGCAAGTCATTTGTCTCGGCGGTAAAACTGATTCACCATGCGATATACCGTCCCCGGCGGCTGGAGTTCGACCGTTGCGGCCGCTACCGGGCCGTCGTGGCATCGATCACGCAGGACCAGGCCAACCTGACCTTCAACCAGGTGGTGCGGTTCATTCGGCGTTCGCCCCTTCTCGAGTCGCTGGTGACGGCAAGTTCCCGGAGCGGACACCCGAGCCTCACCTTCGGTAACGGTGCGTCGATTGAAGCTCGATCCACCCAGAACCGAGGGGAGTACCTGCTGGGCAATGACTATGATCTGTTCATTTTCGATGAGGTTGCGTTCGAGACCGATCCGGAGTACGTGGTCGAGGAGGTCATCATGATGCGGCTGGCCGACCGGGCGGGACGGCTGGATCTCGTCTCAACGCCGAACGGCAGGAACTGGTTCTACCGTCGCGTAAGGGAGATCGAACGGAGGAAACGGCCCGGATACGTTCAGTCCGGGGACAGTAGGGAAAACGGTTTCGTCTCGCGCGACTATCTGGACGAGCGCGTCAGGTATTTCAACGAGGCCCGTCTCAAACAGAACATCATGGGTCAGTTCGTGGATTCGGGCGGTGAGATCCTGCCGGGCAGGTACGTTGATCGCGCCCTGGAGAAGGCTGCCGGGGTATCGGAACCGGTCACCGCCGCGCGGCGCTCTTATCTTTCCGGATGGGACCTGGCGCGCAAGCGGACGGCTACGGTCGGCGTGACCGTCGAACTGGTCGACGGTGTTGCGAGAGTCGTAAGGCTGGAGCGTTTCAGGCGGTTTGACTGGATGGTGGTAATCGAGAAGGTCAAGGCTCGTCAGCGGATGTATCCGGGGCGACTGATCATCGATGCCACCGGCCTGGGTGACGTCGTCGTCGAGCAACTGGCGGAGTACAATCCGGAGGCGGTGGTGTTCACGCCCGCCGTGAAAGCGGAACTGCTGACCAACGTTGAGCTTTTCCATGCCCGTGACGCTGTTTCTTATGATCGGTGGGAGATGCCGGACGGAACAGGAGGGGTGTGGTCGCTGGAGGATGAACTGCGGCAGGCACGCTGGGATCAAAACAGTGACTGCGATGCTCTCATGGCTTTGGCCCTGGCGCTCTGGCCGTTGAGAAAGCGTAGTCGGCCCCAGATCCGGCCGCGGCTGGCCCGAGTCTGACGTCCCGAGCCGCCGGTCAGCGGCAAGGAAACGCCCATTGAGGGAAGGACACTCAACGGGCGCTTCAGGGAGGAGGGTTGGGGAGACTGTACTAAGCTTTTCTTCGCCGCAGCAAATAGATGGCGCCAAGTCCTCCGGCCAGCAGCAGCAAGGTGGTCGGCTCCGGGACGTTAGTAGGTGCGCCGGGATCGCGCTCCGGCGGGTTAGTAATCCCGTCGCCGTCACCGGGCGGCATCTGTGCCGTTTGATCGGCCTGGGGCGGCGACTTCGGGGGTTTCTGAGTTTGATCGACCTGGTTCTGATCAGAGCTCTGGGAATTGTTACCGGGCAGGTTGAATCCGTCGACGGTGTCGAAGGTAACCCCCAGAGCCAGACCGAAAATTATCAGGGCGACAAGCCACTTGAGCGGCTGGCTGGGGTTTCGTCTGTAAATCATCATCACAATCACCTTCCGGTCACTTAATGGTAATTCGTTACAGCTGTGTCCTCAGCGAGCAAAGGTTGTGCCGGGGGCTGCCGGCCGGGCCAAACTGACCCGTTAGTCTGTTATAAGACAGGAGCTTACGCGGATTCCGCGGCGGAGACCGAGGCCTGAAGGCAGCCCGAGCATCCGGCAACCACTTGCGCAGTTTCGCCGCCGAACTGCCGTTAATGTCGGGCGGGCAGGTCCTTGGAAAAAGACAGGTCAGGAGGAAAAATGGCCGTAAGTCTGGCACGAGTCAGTGCACAACTCGCCGAGCCCGGCGAGCGTGTCCCGGCAGAACTGATCGATCTGATCAACCGGAACGTTGATCCACCGACGACCCTTGGAGCCGACGACGTGTACATCCGCGCCATGTACGTAGTCTCCGATCAGGTAAACAGTTTCGGGGGAAGGTTTCCCCGGGACGAGCACGAACGGCTGGCCTCGCTGCTGGTCGATTCGCCGGTAATGGTAGGGCACCGCCGGGACAAGCTGCCGGTCGGACGTACGTTCCACGCCACGAGCGTTATGCGCGGCGACGTGCAGTGGGTAAAAAGCTACTTTTACTGGCTCAAGTCGGCCGAAGGTTCCGAGAACCTGCGCGACAACATCGACGGCGGCATCTACAAGGAGTGTTCCGTCGCCTTCACGTACTGCCTGCCTGAGTGCTCGGTATGTAACAAGGACATCCGCGAGTGCGAACATGAACCGTTGCGAGAATACCGTCACGACGGCACAATCGTCTCCTGCTGGTACAACTACCGTCAACTGGAACGGGTTCTGGAGACGTCTCTGGTCTACCGTGGAGCCCTGCGGGACACGTCGGTGTCCCGGGATCTGAAGTCCGGAGCTGACGGCGCGGATGACAGCCCGGAAACAGCCGACCGACATCTGGCCACGATCGTGAACCTGACGGATCTCGATCCCTCGGCGGATTATCTCGTGGTACCGCGGTACGACGGAATACCGATTCTGATCGGCGTTCGTGATAAGACCGTCGTCGTGACGCGACGTGACGGTTCCGTCGTGGACCACCCGGAGGTGGCGCGTCTGTGCGGGGAAGTCCCTCCAGGCGTGCACACCGGTCACGGGTTGCTTGTCGGATATCGGGGAAAGGAGCGCTGTAGCGGGCGGCAGGTCGAGAGCTTCCTGGCCGGGGCCGAGTCACCGGTGCGCCGTCTGGTGTTGACGCTGTACCCTGAAACCGCGGGAACGGCGTTATCCTGTTCGGACAAGTCAGTCCAGCGGTCGGTCAGGGTGATACCTTACAGGGTGGTCTGCCGGGGCGATCTGCACCGCAAGGCTCTTGAGATCATGACACGTGACGGTGTGGAAATCTGGCCGGCCGGGCGTTCGCCCGCCGGCACCCGAGGCTATCATTACAGGCCTTCGGCCCCGGAGGTGTACCGCTTGGAGTACACCATCACGCAGGATCGCCGACCCGGCGACGGCGTGATCACGGTCCGTCATGGCGGTGACGTGACGTGCTTCGAGATCGTCCGACTTGATGTGGAGCGTCTAATGAAGGGCGGGCGCTTCGTTGCCCGCCGGCTGGCCGGGCCGCCGTCAGAGACCGGGGAAGCGTCGCCGTGCACGGTTGCATCCGGGCAGGTTTCGGGCGTGGACGCCGAGGGTGATGGCATGGCGGTTCTGACGGGAGGGAAAACACGAGAACGGTTCATCTTCCGCCCCGTGCTGCTCGGGGGGAGAAGGCAATACCTGTTCTATCGGCAGGGTGCTCAGTCGTAGGTTCTCAGACTCAGGACTCTGGTGAGGCCTTCGCCGCGGAAGGTTTGACGCACCAGTCCGATGTTGGGTGCGTAGTTCTCGACCACCGAGGCCAGGGGTTCCTTGTCGCCGGCGTGCCTATACAGGTGTACCTCGTAGCGGTATGTAGCGCCGCCGAAAGCAGGCACAAAGACCTGTTCGGTACCGACGAACGTCTTGGTGAAGTAGAAGCCGAAGTAGCCGAAAAAGAAGGCAACCCTGAAGCTTCCCGAATCGGCTTCATAGACCGGCAGGGCACCATCCCAGGATACGTCCTTGTCCGCTGTGCGATCCATCACGACGGCCGGCGTCTGGAACCAGACGATAGCGTCAAGGTCACCAACCTTTCGCCAGTATCCGTTCTGCATGATAAAAGGGGACGAGACCTTTAGATTGAGAAGCGGGACGGTATCATTCTTGATCACCCAGTCGCTGCCGCCGCCGGAGACGCGAATGAGTTGCGTGCCGGTGTCCACTTCAACCTTGTAGCCGCGGATCCAGGTGACGGTGGTATCGACACGTGCATACTCGAGCGTGCGTCCATCCGTGAGGCCGAGCATGTCGGTGCCGGTGACTATCAGCGAGGGACCGGGGCCGGGCTCTTCTTCGGAATCGTCGCTGCAGGCGGCTGTGAACAAACAAAAACACAAAAAACAGACAGACCAGATGTTTTTCACTGCAGCTTCTCCTTTCTCCGAAGGCAACCTGTGCGCGTTTCGCACGGCCAGTCAACAAAAAAGATTGGGGGTTTGGCGCATGTCGAACGGATCAGTACATTTGCCGCTTCATTTAGGGGGACAGTTGCTCAACCTGCTTGTGCTCGCCCTCGGTCTCGCTGCCGCGTACTTCATGACTATCCAGTCGCTCAAGATCGAACTGGCGGCCAAGGCAGAAGGAGCGGTAGTCGCAACCCTTGACAAAAAGCTGAGCGGTTTTGAGGTCTTTCTGAGGGAAGGAGTGGTAAGCAAAGAGCAGTTTTACAGGTTTTCGCAGGAAGTCGAGAACCGACTGACGAGGATTGAACACTACCTGACGAGCCAGGCAGGAGGGAGCGTTGGAAAACGGTAAGAGTCACACCGACTACGTCACGGAGTTGCTCGAGACGCTCAACGACGAGAGCATGTCACTCATCGATTTCGACCGTCTCAGGGAGTGGCTGTCCCGGATGGCTCGCGTTCAGGATGACCGTCGGGAACTAAAAGAGCAGCTTGAGCACCTGCGCAGCGATTACGAGCAGCGTATTGGCGGGATGGTCAAGGCGATGGCGGCGCTGGACCGCAGGCAGGATTCATGGCCGGAGGCTCTGACCCTGGTCGAGTCTCTGCAATCGATGCCGGCCGGGGAGCTGGTGAGTTGTTACCGGCGGGTGGCGGCGCGGTTTCGCGACTGCTTTCCGGCCAGTTTCGGCCTGCTTCGCCAATCCGGCAGACCCGGTTCAAGCCGGCAGGATGTAAGTGTCTACAAGTAGCCGGTGGGAGCCGGCATTCCCCCTTACGCGGGGGAGCCTCCCATAGACAGGATACAGGAACCAGCGAAATTACAGGGGGAATCATGTCAGTACGGGAACAGAACCTTGACACCATAGCACCGGTCTTGGCAACCTTTTCGATCAAGCAGACGGGCGGTGTCGATGACCTCAAGGACGACCACATCGGTCAGGCGGTCGAACTGACGGGCAACTATGAGGTCGGGCCGATCACGGACGGCGGTCAACTCCTCGGGAAACTTGTCAGCCTCACTCTCTCCGACGGCGACGACGGTGATCGCCTGGCTACCGTTCAGGTCGGCGGTGTCTGTCGGCTGCCGATCTCATCGACGTACCCGTCGCCTGCCGACCGCATCGTGGGCGGAGGCAGCGGCACGGTGAAGCAGGCGCCGGCGCTTACCGGCGACGATCCGGCCGGCGGTAATATTGCCAGGGGGACGGTCCTGGAAGTGAACGGCACGACGGACTGTCTCGTTCTTCTCAACTAACAAGGGGGTCACATGGATCTAAATACGATGTTCGATGCCGCCGCCGGAACGCGGGCGGAAGCCGATGCCGGCAGGGAGTCTCTTGTGGGCCAGGTGGATCTTTCGCGTGCGGCCGGGGTCGAAGTGAACCGCGATTTCTACGTTGAGGCCGAAGCGCGGGGGGCGACGCTTTCGGAACTGCTCGAACATGAGGAGTACGACCCGACACCTGCGGGATGTCCGCTGGACGCTTTCGAGCGGCAGCTTGCGCTGGCCGGGATTCGCCTGAGTGGGAAAGCGCCGACCACGGTCGAGCAGTTCTTCCAGAAGGCGGCGGCCCTGATGCCGGAGTTCATGCTGCGGGAGATCAAGAAGGGTCAGGCCATGCGTCCGGAACTGCGGCGCCTCGTGGCCAACAGCACGGCTGTAGCCAGCAACCGCTACACGCCGTTCCACGTCGACACCTCCAATACTAACAGGTTCTCGTTGCGACCGATCGGCGACGGCGCCGAAGTGCCGCATCTGCTGGTCACCGAGCAAACGCACGCCGTCAACGTGGCGGACTATGGGCTGGCGCTGCGGGCTAGCTACAAGGCTCTCCGCTACCGCACCACGTCGCAGTTCCGGGTCCTGCTCTGGTACATCGGGTTCCGGATGCAGACGGACAAGATCGCGATGGTCGTGGACTGCATCATCAACGGCGATGGTAATGACAACGCGGCCTCAAAGATCAATTCGGCCACCGGCGGGTCGCTGACGTACGATGATCTCATCTCGCTGTGGGCCCAGTTCGCGCCCTTCGAGATGAACACGATCATCTGCCACGTCAACACCCTCAAGACCATCCTGACCATGGACGAGTTCAAGGACCCGCTGGCCGGGTACCGCTTCCAGAATCGCGGCGATCTGTTCAGCCCGCTCGGCGCCACGCTGATCCGGTCCGATGAGGTACCGACGGACTTCGTGATCGGTATGGATCATCGCTTCGCCGTGGAGGAAGTGGTAACGCAGCCGCTGGCCGTCGAATACGACAAGATCATCGAGCAGCGCTTTGAGGAGGCGGTCATCTCCGAGTCCGTCTCGTATGCCAAGGTGATCGGCGACGGTTCGGTGATTCTTGACACGGTGTGGTCATAAGACGTGCGGAGCCCGGAGCTTTCCGGGCTCCGTGCCGTAAAGCAGGGGAACCATGCAGAACAAGCTCATACAATCTTCGGCGCTGGCGCCGCTCGGCGAATCGTTCGGGCGGAGACTGTTGCAGGTGGCGGCGGGAGAATTCAGCGGACGGCTGGCGGCGCTCATGCAGTCGTCAGCCGGCGACATTGCCTTGTCCTACGCAGACCCTCCGTACACCTCGTGGTCGAATCTGCAAACGCTCGTGTCGGACGCCGCCGACACGGCTTTCGACTGTCTCATCGAGACCAGCGGGGATATCCACCTCGTTTACACGGCGACCGGCACCTGCTACCTGGTGACTCGGAAGCTGACGCTCTCGGGCGGGACCTGGTCAGCCGGCTCCCAGGTGACGATCTACGACGGCGGTCAGTGTTACAGTCCGTCAATCGTCCGCGAATCGTCGGGCAAGCTCTGGGTGAGTTATGCCTGCTTTTCCCCTCCCGTGTGCACTCTGTACATCAAGTCGTCGGCCGACGGCGGGGCAAGCTGGGGGTCGGGAGGCTCGGACGCGGGCACCGAACTGGCCGGTCCGAGCATGAATCTCTGGGCCAAGACGCTGATCGGTTTGAACGACGTCATCGTGATCTACACGATTGACCTGCAGAAGATTGCCATGTGTTGCCGTCCGCTCAGTGGTGGCGGCTGGACCTCGGAGTTCGTGATCAGTAGCGGCGGTTCCTTTTCGCAGAACTTTGACGCTGCGGTCAGATCCGACGGGCTTCTGGCTCTCGTTTACGAGGCGCAGGGACTGTACTACCGTGAGTACGATGGGAACGGCTGGAGTCCCGTAGTACAGATTGACTCGGCGGTCTGCACCTCGCCCAACGTATTCTTTCGGGCGCAGGCTCCGGCCATCCTGTACCTGTCACTTTTTAACGGAACCCAGCACGTGGTCAAGTACTCGGTGCGCAGGGCAGGGGTTTTCACGGCACCGGAGGCGCTTGACCGGCGTGCCTGCCCGTTTGATTCGGTGATCCTGTTTGACGCGTCATCCGAGTCCTTCGAGGATCGCACAAGCGAGGCGGCCAGTGGCACCGTCGGCGATCTTTACCATTCCAAGTCCGGTTGCCTGGTCGGAGACACCGGCGATCAGATTTATCTGGGGATGGAGGCGCCGTTTCGTTACGCGCATTTTGTTCTGTCAACGGCCGGAAGCGGCGGCACCGTGAGCTACACCTACTGGGACGGCAGCGTTTGGAAGTCGTTGACGCCGGCGGGCGGGATGTCGCACCTGGATGCCGCTACCGAACGAATACTTCTGTGGCAGGATTACATGCACGTCCCTGACGACTGGCAGAAGTGCTCCATCGATTCGCTCAACCGGTTCTGGATTCGGATCGAGGTCATATCATCATACGCCACCGGGCCGGTCGGGACACAGGCAACGGCCGTCTCGGAGCTACATAAGCTGATCGTGAGGAGGTGAGGTCATGTCGTACACAAACGCCGACCAGGTCAGGCATCACTTGGTGGCACGGTTCCCCATCCAGGGACGTGTCAGCAACCAGGCTGTTGTCATAAGGTCGGACGATTACATATCGTTCTACGGCGGCGCCGTTGATCAGTCCTCACTGGTCGTAAAATCGCTTCAGGCAAACGAGCCGACCCGCGTTGACGTGACGCTCGGCGCTGGACGCAATGCCCTGGGTACATCGCCCCTGGTGCCGGGATCAGTGGTTGTGGCATCGGACAGCTCCCTCGGCACGGTCTATGTCGAAAACGCCGACTACGTCGTTGACTATGAGACCGGTGAACTCATGATCAAGGACGGCGGCTCCTTGTCGGCTGGCCAGGACGTGACCGCCTGGTGCATCGCCTACCGGGAGTATACGGCCGGTGCCGACTACGAGGTGCGGGCCGATCGGGGTGAAATCCGTAGGCTCGCCGCCGGCGACATCGCCGGCGGGGAAACCCTCTGGCTGGATTACAGCCCGGTTTACCAGACGTTTGACGATGAGGTTGTGAACAACGCGGTGATCACGGCCAACGGCTTGGTCGAACGCGAAGTGGACAAGGACCGGCAGTTCGGTGCCGATCCGATGCTGGTTACGGCTGCCACATATCGGGCGCTGGAAGTGGTCTGCCGCACGTCCGCGGTGCGCGAACTGTCCGGCACGGACAGCGGTGACAGGAAAGCCCTGGCCTGGATGAAGCTGGCCGAAGAATACGCGGCGGAAGCAGCCAGGCTCCTGCGGTCATTTCGGCCGCCCGGTATGAACGCATCGGCGCCGAGGCGGGCGTAAAGGGGGAATCATGCTTAGCGGACTGGAATTGCTTAAATCACGCCGGGCCTGGTTCGTACCCGACGTCGTAATCTGGGGATTGCCGGGTCTGGGGCAGGTGCAGTATCTGACTCAGGAAAACGTCGACTCCACGACCTCAGTATTGTTCGGCGCCGGTGAAGTCGGTCAGGCCGAGCAGGAAATCTCGTTCAGCGAGCTTACCGATCACCGAGGAAACCAGCTCCCTGACTCCATCGGCGCGGCGAGGGTCTTTCCGCGATCAAAGGAGGGACACCTGGTCTTTGTTGTCGGCCAGGAATCAAACGAGAAATTCAAGATTGCCCGCGACCCCGACGCGCCGACCGCGGTCACGGCCGACCTGCTGATCTTGGAAATGGGTGAGTAAGTCGCGCCGGACATCCGGTCGGGCTGAGGCGCAAAAGACGGCTGACCGGCTTCTTTTCGATCTCATACTGCGTGGCTACAAGTCGCTGTGTAAACAGGTAGACGAAAACATGAAACCGGGGGATTGGCTTAAGATGATCGAACTCCATCGCAAGGTATCGCCGGACAAATCGGCGCAAAAGGAACTCTGGGAAAGCCTGGAGAAGATTCGCCGCGAGATTCTGGCGGGGAAGAAGGTCGAGGTACAGGCTCGTGACGGTAAGGATGAACGTGCCGGAAGCAAGAAGTAGACCGCCGTTTCAGGTGCGGCGCCCGGGCGGCCGGCGCCGGAGTCAACTCGTTCAGGCGGGCTGTCTCATGAAACACTGGTTGCTTGTATTCCTGTTGTTGCCGGTGCCGGCTCAGGCCGGGAGTTTTACGCTTGGAGCCGGCAGCTACGACGCGGATGCGTCCTATATGTCCAAGCTGGCCACTGGGGACAATTACGGATCGGGCGATTACATTCAGATCTACGAGGATGGATCAAGCACCGGTCGCTATCGCGCAGTCGCTGACTGGCCGGAGCTGAAGGATTCTCTGTACGGGGAAGCGGTTACGTCGTGCAGCTTGTTTGTCAAACTGCATGAGTCCGACAGCAAAGGCGCGACCACCATGCAGTTCGGTGTCTACGGCCTGCTGAGGCACTCCGTTGAGACGGAGATCTGCTGGGATTCGGCGCAGAAGGACCCCGGCGGCGTGGCCTGGACAACGGCCGGGGCCGACGGAAGCGGCACCGACAGAACCAGCACCATGTATGACGTGCATACCGGGGTGGGCGACACGATTGCCGGTGAGTGGTTCGCGTTCGACGTGACGTCACTGGTCCAGACGTGGGACGGAACCGATACGGCGAACGCACAGGGGTTTATGATTGCGCCGATCGAGGATAGTCACAACTGGAAAAACATCCTCTTCTGCAGTGACGACCACGCGACAACCGGAAACAGACCATACGTAAAAGTGGCCACGACCGAGGGCGGCGAGGTGCTGCTCCCGCGACGCAGGAAGTTACTCACAGGAGGTAGATAACGTGAAGAGACTGTTGGTTTGGCTGGTGCTCTGCCTGACGATCCCGGGTGCTCTCAATGCGTTTGGGATTGTTAACAGGACCGCCACGCGAGACACGCTTTCGATACCGTTCCAGGTGCTTGACAGTCTGGCCAAACCGGTCGATCTGGCCGGCGGTGACTCGGTGTATGTCACCGTCTTTTCACCCGGCGGGACGGTGGTCTTCAAGGACTCGATGGCTTACGATGACGCCAGTCTCAAGTCCTACGATTGGGAGGATTTCAACGGCGGCAAGCATTACGCGTACACCGAACAGGTGTCTGTCCTTGACGGATCGAGCACGGCGGACGGGGTGTTCACCTACATATTGGTTGTCGACGACAACACGGGTGCAGACCTCATCACGCCGGTCCACGGGTACTTCCAGATCATCAACTCGAACTTCGAGAGCGGGCTGGATTCAGCCGGGCTGGCGGCGGAGCGCTCCGGCA
>DATKXK010000002.1 GCA_035529075.1 Acidobacteriota bacterium
TGCGCACCAGGTCGCCATCCAGCGAATATATCCGGATCGTGCACTTCGGCGGCAGGTTGGCGAAATGAATCCGCCGCGTCCGGTCGACCGGACGGTCACGCTCGTTCTCGCCCAGCCCCTCAAAGCCCGCTGCGCTGTACCCGGCGTCAAGACGGTACGGGTTCGGATATATGTACACCTCGAGCTTGTCCCGCGACATTATTGACTCCGTCGACTCCAAAGCGTAGGTCACCTTCGGCTGTATCGTTGGCGTCGTCTCCAGCGACGGCAACCCGGACTGCGGCGAACCGTAGTCAAAGGCCGTCACGTTAATCCAGTACGGCACCGTCGGCAGCAGGTCCTCGATCTCAAACTGGTACTCGTAGTACAAGAACAGCGAGTCGTCGGCCAGCACCCTGGCCCGAAGCGAGTCCGGAATCGTACTCGCGTCCTCAATCCACTCCACCGTCGGTTTGATGGCCGTGGTGTCGCGCTTGCGTATCCGCGTCAGGGCGTTCTGATAGTTGCCCAATACCGAGCGGTTGAAATCCTGCGGCTCAAAGTAGTAGACGGCCGGCGGCCCTGATCCCGTGTCGACCACCAGCGGCTTGCTCCGAGGATGCTGGTCGGGATGCCACAGTTCGTCCCCGCAGCCCAACGGCGCATACAGGCAGCGCAACTCGTCGAGCGTGAAGGGACTGACCCGCAACACAAAAGCGCCAATGGTACCGCCTACGGCCACCGAGTCGTCCCACTCCCACCGGTTGTAGTTCTCAAAGTCGAACGACTGCAGCGTTGTGTAGCTGTCCCGCCGCTCGTCACGGGCCAGGTACACCCGGTAGCCCTCGAAGTCGAGTTCGCGGGAAAAGTTGTCGATGGCCCTCTCCGAGCGCAAGCCGTTCCAGCGCACCATGACGGCTCCGGTTCGCGGCTCCACGCGCACCAGCGGCGCCGGCGGAGGATTGGCCCCCCGAAAGTCCGGCACCCCGTCACCCTGACGAGGTATTACCGTATCGTTCTCGTAGTCCCAGATATCCACGATAGTCGTGTCGATGATACCGCCAAAGGTGTCGATGGTGGTCTCGCTGCCCGCAAAGGACGAGTCGCCGCCCAGGTTACAGACGTAGAACAGGCCGGAATCGCCGTCACCGTCCGTGTCGACTCCCGGGTTGTCGTAGATCCAGTCCGCCCAGGTGGCGTTATCACCGAGATCATTGAAACTCACGTTTTCGTAGTACGCAATCGGGTTCGCCGGGAGGTTATCCGCTTCGTTGTTCGGATCTCGGTGGAAATCCTCGCCGGCAACGTATGCGAGGGACAAGGGCAGGGTTTGGCCCGATTCGATATCGAACGGTCCGAACGACAGCAGATAGCGGGTGTCATATCCGTCCGCCAAATCCTCCTTGAGAATCGGGTTGGGCGGAAGCCAGACCGGGTCAAGCGGCGAAATACTGGCCGTGAAAACCTGGTCGTAGTCGAACTCACCGTTGCTGAGAAACCAGTACTTGTTCCGGTCACCCTCCGGCGTTCCCTGGCCGCCGGTACCCAGATCGCGCTGCTTTGCCCACGTCTGGGGACCAAAGTCAACGGACGGATCGGTGTTCCCGATCCACCAGTTAAATGACACCTCCAGGTTCTTCTTGGGGGCTCGAACCACCCGCACGCCGGTTACGTGCGGAACCTCCTGGCCGGGAGGCGCGGTGAGGTCGCCGTCGTTATCGGCGATCCATGCCAGGTTCACAATATCGCTGTCGGGGCACTGCACCGGAAGGTAGGCCGCGGGAATGCTGTGCAGAAAGCCGCATATGTCGTCCTGCGCACCGGTCGGGTCGGCCTCGGTATGCACATCGGCGTCAACGTAAACGCCCAGGAAGACCCTCTTGAGCCGTTCTTCCCCGATGTTCTTGATAGCGTAATCAAACAGCACGAAGTCTTCAGCGTAGGAATAGGACCAGGCAAATGACCGCTGGGTCACCTCGATGTTCAGCGGGATATGCGGCCGCTGATCTATGAAGTCATTGGCCAGGCCCCCGACCCCGGACGTGAACGTGTCCGTGTAAACCGCTACGTAGTCCTGCTCTGATATCGCGCCCTCGTATTCCGGCTTAGACGGGTCGATTGAGGATCGGTATATCATGTTACCGAACGGGGCCTCGTCCGGATGAAAGTCCGCCACGTTAGGTTGCCAGCCGTCCTGACCGACTGATACCAGGGTATCGCGCCCCACCACGGCGCCGATCCAGAACGCTGCGCCGAAAAGGTAGCGCGTGCTGGAGCCTTTAGGGTACTCAAAGTTCGGTACCGGATTTCCAGTGAAACAGTCCTGTGGGCCGGACAAGGAATACTGGGTCCCGATGGTGCCGTTGTTGTTCACGCCCACCGCGAATCTGCCAATGTCATGGGCAGCCAGGCAATAGGCCGGTGATACGCGCACCGCGCCGGGTTCCCATCTCGTCGGGTCGAGATCAGGGCCGGTCCGAGCGGCGGCTGGTTCAGGCTGGAGGATTAACACCAGCGTTAGCAGGGCGAACAAACATGTAACAGATGTTTTCATTATATCCGAATTCCCTCTAAAGACACGCTATGTGTCAACATTCTACTTCAAAAGACGTTTCCGGTCAAGTTAATGTGCAGAATTTGGTGCCGCGTCACGGGCCGTCGACGGCCGGGTTCGCACTCGACAAGGGCCGGCACGCGCCCCCAAGACACCGGAGCTTGTCCCGCAGGGGTGTCACCGGCGCAGAGTCCGTGTATCGCCCGGCCGTACGCCCAGCGTTTCTGTAACGGCCCGTGCGGCAGGCAGTTAGCGCCTTCGCGTAAAGCAAAAGACCAGCCGGTGTCGGCTGGTCTTTCCAGTTCAGACTCACAGTCGTAAGGGCGTCACTGAGGTTGGTCAAAAGCTCCGGGCGGTATGTCGGCGTTGACCAGGAACTCGGTGTATTCAACGGCACCGATCTTCTGCCCGCTGAGGTTTCTCACGGTGCCTGTCGGTATGCGAACCCCGGCCACCTCGGTGAACTTGACGAAGACCTCCTCGACGGTTCCCTGGCCGGCCGGCGTGATGTCCGTGTAATACCTGCAGACCAGTTGGTGGCTGTCGGCGTCAAATCCCAGGCGGCAGATGGTCTCACCATCGGCGTCCACGAGGGTCACGAATTCGACACTGGTGCCGTTGACCTCGCCGGTGCCGTCGTACACGGGCCGATAGTCCGGATTGTCCGACTGGCGGAAGATTACAACGTTGTTGCGCGCCGTACTTTTCATGTCGTCGGCGATATCCTCTTCAGTTTTGGCCACGACCTGCATGGACGCCTGGTCGGTCTTCCAGCCCTGCCGGCCGTTCTGGATATCGAACATCTTCTGACCGAAGACCGTGAGCACCTGGGCGCGCTTGTCCGGGAAAATAGAGACCTCCTCGAAGGCTATTGGGAACTCTCCCTGTGGGGTCATGAGCGTGAGGGTCCCTTTGACGGACGTGGACTTGATGCTCTTGAAATTGTCCAGACCGCCGTGGGCGGTGACGGCCGCGCCGAGAAGGTCCTTACCCTTGGCAAGCGTCTCCGGCGTAATGACCAGCTCTCGTTTCTCCTCGGCCGCCGGAATTGTGACGTCGATCTCCTCAACCGGGCCCAGGCCCAGCTCCTCCAGCGGGATGTCGAAATCGTCCACGTTGCCGACCACAAGGATGCGCAGCTTGTCCGCGCGAAGGTTCGCTTTTGACGCCGCCACGACGTCGTCCGCGGTGACCGTTTCAATCCGTTCCTTCTGCTGCTGCAGGAAGTCATCGGGCAGGCCGTAGAAGTCATAGTTCATTATGCGGTTGACCACTTCCTGCTTGCTGTCGAAGTTGAAGACGAACGAGTTGAGATAACCGTCTTTGGCCCGGCGCATCTCGTCCTTGCTGGGCGGCTCGGTGTGCATGCTCTCGATGACCTTGATTATCTCCTTGATCGCCTTGCCCGTCGACTCAGACTTGGTTGCAGCGTAGTTATAGAAAACGCCCGGGTAACTGATATTCGCGATGTAGACACCGAACGCGGCGTAGGCCAGTCCCTCTCGTGAACGCACGGCGGCAAACATGCGATTACTGTAACCGCCGCCCATCACCCGGTTCATCACGACCCGCGCCGGGTAGTCCGGGTCGGTGACCCGGCCGCCGATATGGCCGACGTAGACGTTTGACTGGTTGACATCGGGCTTGTTCACGAAGTACACCTTACTGTCGTACTCGTAGTCGACCTGGGGGAGAGGGGGGATCGGGCTGACTCCGCGTTCCCAATCGCCGAAGTACTGTCGTATCTTGTCGACGATGCCGGCCTTGTCGAAGTCGCCCCAGATGGCCAACTGGACATTCTCCGGCCTGATATACGTGGCGTGGAAAGCGACCAGGTCGTCACGCGAAACGGCGTCGATCGTCCGATACTCCGTGTGCCGGGCATAAACGGACTCCGGGCCGTAAATCACCTTGTCGAACTCGCGGTCGCCGATCTCATCTGGTTCGTCGTTACGCCGTGCGATGGCCGATCGTTCCTGAACTTTGGCCAGATCAATCTTATCCTGATCGAAGACCGGCCGGCGGAGGATTTCAGCCAGCACCTCAAGGCCGAGGTCGGTATACTCGGAGAGGGCGTTTACTTGAGCATTGCAGTTGACGAGCCCGCCCGACGTTTCAACCGTGGCTCCCACACCTTCCAGCATCTCGTCGATCTCGTCTCCGGACCATTTTTGCGTGCCCCCCGTCCGGAGTGTCCGGCCCAGGATGGAAACCAGACCGACCTTGTCGGCCGCCTCGATGTAAGCCCCGGCGTTGATGCGGACCGACATATTGAACACCGGAAGACTCCGGTCCTGCACCAGATAGAGGCGAAGCCCGTTCTCGAGTGTCACCCGTTCGATCTCGGGCATTTTCAACTCGTTCAGCTTCGGGTACTTCAGTTCATCGAGATCCTGTGCGTTGACGGCCGCGCCGATACTCAGCAGCAACGCGGCAACTGAGACAAGACATAGTATTGGCCTGTTCATATTCACCCACTCCTGATCAGCTTTTCACCGTGTTCATCATAGCCACGACACGGTTCTTCTTAGTGAAGTACAATTTCGCCACGCGCTGGACGTCTTCGGCGGTGACGGCGTTTATTCGATCGAGGGTTTTGAACATCTCCCGCCAGTCGCCGTAGAGGTTCTGGAAGTACCCGAGCTGGATGGCCAGCCCGAGATTGCTGTTCAGGCCGCCGCCGAAGCCTCCCCCGGCGATGAACTCGGCCTTGGCGCGGGCCTTGATTTTGTCGATATCTTCAGGCGACAGAAGCTCCTCTTTCATCCGCTCGATCTCGGCCAGGATCTGTTCCTCGCATTCATAGTTGTCATGATCCTGTGAGGGCACGGCATACACTATGGCCATGGTCGGATACTTGTCTCCCACGTAAGCCGGTACGAGACTGGTCGCCACCAGGGCGATCTTCTTCTCTTTAACCAGGTTCTTGTACAGCAGGGAGGTGCGGCCCTGGGCAAGGTAGTCCATCATGGCATCGAGGGCCGGTCGATCCGGGTGGGTAATCTCCGGGATATGCCAGCCGGCGATGAAGAGCGGCTGCGAGGGGTCCTCTATGACCACCCGTCGCTCCCCGGGCTGTTCCGGTTCGACGGTCGCAATCGGGTCCGGGGCGGGACGGTACGGAATCCGGCCCCAGTACTTCTCGGCCATCTTGAAGATGTCCTTTGCCTTGACGTCGCCGACTATCACAACGGTCAGATTCGATGGTCCGTAGTACTTTTCGAAATAGGCCTCGGCCGTGCCCCGTGTGAAATTCTGTATGTCCGACATATGGCCCACGCCTTCAATGCCGTACGGGTGCGCCTTGTAACTCAGGCCCAGGAACTCCTCGAGCAAACGACCAAACGGGCTCGTCTCGGTCCGCATGCGCCGTTCCTCGGCGATCACGTCGCGTTCCCGGTACATTTCGCGCAGGACGGGGTTGAGGAACCTGTCAGATTCCATGGCGGCCCACAATTCCACCTTGTTGGACGGCAGGCTGAAGAAATACACGGTGAAGTCACTGGCGGTCCCGGCGTTGATGGCAACTCCACCCTCCCGGCTTATCAGGTCAGTGTACGCTTCCGGTACGACCACCTGGTACGCGGCCTCCCGTGCCTCCTCAAAGGCGGCCTGCAGTGCGCTGACTCTCGCCGTGTCAGCCAGGCTGCCTTTGACCCGCTCCGCCTGTAGTTCGGTTATAAGCGAGTCCTCGACGGCCATAAGTTTGAGTTCCTTGTCGATGTCCTCGGAGCCGATGGACTCAGTGCCCTTGAACGACATGTGTTCGAACATGTGGGCCATCCCGGTGGCTCCCTTGGGGTCATCCACCGATCCTACGTCGGCCCATGTCACAAATGACGCCACGGGAGCATCGTGGCGCTCCATGACGATCACTTTCAGACCGTTGTCGAGCGTTTTTTCGGTGATTTTCTCCTGCAGTTCGGAGAAATCGAAGGCCGAGACCGCCGAGATGCCCATAAACAACAGGCAAGTGACAGCAACGACCAGTCTCGCAGGAATTCTGCTCATCAGTACCTCCGTGAGTGGTGAGTTCGACAGAATCAATGTGCGAATTACGCCCAACTCAGGGTTTCCGTCAAGCCCTTATTGAAATGCGGGCCCAACAGGGATCAAAGGTCCGAAGGTCAAATCGGGGCGGGGTCGGGGAAATGTCCCGGGTGCTACGTGAATTCGGCAAATGCAGCAATTACTTACGGCAGTGCCTGCTCAAGGCGGGGGAGGCGCGAGGCGCAACCGGGATTTTCGGGAAGAATCTGTCCACTCGACGGTAGATAGCTCAGAGAAAGCGAGAAAACGACCAAAAACAGGAGAGTGGAGCATGGCACGAGGTCGGGTTATTACCCTGGTGGCGCTTGTGACTATTGCGGTCCTGGCAGCCGGTGATTCTCAGGCGACAGTGAACGGGGCCATCAGCGGGAGCGTTTTAGACGCCCGGAGCGGCCAGCCGGTTGTCGGCGCCAGCCTCGAGCTTCTGGGCACGGGTAAACACGTCGTGACCGATTCATTGGGCGGCTTTGCGTTCGAGGAGGTCAGCCCGGGTGTGTACTCAGTGGAGATCACGTACCAGGATTCGCGGGGACGCACGTGTCAGTCGACTGTCGAGGTCACGGTTCGGGCGGCGGTTACCGCCACCCTTGCGGTCCCGCTGGCGGTGACCCCGGACACAGATCTTTCGGAGAACCACGCCCGACCGCTTGACGGCGCCGGGAAGGCGGCAGGGGAAAGTGACCAGGAAGGCAAGTCGTCCGACTCGCACAAGAAACTTCAATCCGATATCCTCGATATCTTGACGCCGGAGTACGCGCCGGGGTCAGGCGTACAGTCATTTCGCGGGGGCCGGACCGGAGAGGTCTCCGGCCTGGATCGGATGCCCCCGGCGAAGCGATACGAAGAGCAAGAGTATGAAGTCGACCGGTTCGACGAGTACCCGACCGATCTGCCGCCCTTTGACATGTTTTTCAAGAACTACGGGACAAACAGATTCGTGGAGACCCGTCGGGACCGTCTGTCAACCTTTGCGCTGGACGTCGACGACGCCTCTTACAACCTGGCCCGCCGGTATCTTCAGCAGGGGCGCGTTCCGCCTCCTGAGGCAATCAGGGTGGAGGAGTTCATCAACCATTTCAACTATGGGTATAATCCGCCCCGCGACAGCAAGTTTCGGATTTTCAGCGAACTGCTGCCGTCGCCCTTCAACCGCGACGTCACCGTTATGAAGATCGGTGTCAAGGGCAGAGAGGTAGCGGCCTCGGCGCGAAAACCGCTGAACCTGACTTTCGTCATCGACGTCTCGGGATCGATGGGCTATGACGATCGCCTGGAGGTCGTAAAGCAGGCCCTTGAGATGCTTATCGCACAACTGGGCCGCCACGACAGGGTTGGCATGGTTGCCTACGGATCACAGGCATTCGTCGTCCTGGAACCGGTCTCGGCCGATCAGCGGCAGCATATCGTGCGAGCCGTCAGATCATTGCGCCCGGAGGGGAGGACGTACGCCGAGGCCGGGCTGGAACTCGGGTACCGAATGGCCGGCCGGCAGTACGTCAACGGCCACAGC
The DNA here is from genome assembly GCA_035529075.1 of Acidobacteriota bacterium. Lineage (NCBI taxonomy): Bacteria > Pseudomonadati > Acidobacteriota > Acidobacteriota bacterium. The sequence goes on from DATKXK010000002.1 coordinate 8,094, forward strand.
AATCGGGTCATTCTTATCAGCGACGGCGTGGCCAACGTCGGACGGACGTCCGCGGATGACATCATGAGACGGATCGAGCACTCGGCGGTCAAGGGCATTACGCTGTCATGCTTCGGCGTAGGCATGGGCAACTACAACGACGTATTGCTGGAACAACTGGCCCGGCAGGGAAACGGCCGTTATGCGTATATCAACAGCGTGTCCGAGGCCCGCAGGCAGTTCGTGGACGGTTTCGTCGGCAACGTGGAAGTGCTGGCCCGTGACGTCAAAGTGCAGGTGAATTTCAACCCGGACATCGTCGAAGCTTACCGGCTTCTCGGATATGAGAATCGTGACATCCCTGATGACCGGTTCAGGGACAGGCACCAGGACGGCGCCGAGATCGGGGCCGGCCACGAGGTCACGGCCGTCTACGAGTTGCGCCTGCGTAAACGTGCCGGGTCGGCCTCGCTGGCGACCGTCCATGTGCGCTGGAAGAATCCAGATGAGACCGAGATCACCGAGATAAGCCGGGAAGTTGCGTCTAGCGGGGAAGTTCACAGGTTCGAGCGTGCCCGTCCCGAACCCAGGCTGGCTTTCGTGGCGGCGCAGTTTGCGCAACTACTCAAAAGGAACGAATACGCGCAAACTGACTACGACGGTCTCCTGTCCGTGGCCGAGCCGCTTGTCGGCCAGATGCCCGGTCCGCAAGTCAGAGAGCTCGTGGATCTGATCCGGCAGGCCCGTGATCTCTCGACGTACTACACGGGCCGGAAGCCGTACCGGGACGACGACGATAATTACCAGGCGGATCGGCGGTAAGAAACCTGCCGCTCAGTAAAAACAGGCGGCGGGAGGGGAAAATCCTCTCGCCGCTATCTTCTCCGTCTTCTGTTGAATCTGCGGTCGGATTTCTCTTGCAGCCGACGGTTGAACCCTACCACCAGCTTATCAGCTTGGGTTTGCGCGTGTGGATGAGGTGTTCGTTTTTGGGCACGACCCGGGCGGCCACGCCGAATCGGCCGGACTCGCGGCATGTCACCTCACCGGTATATATGTAGGTGCCGTCGGGCAGAGGCTCGGAACCGTCAAGATCGGCCTTGGCGGAGTTGAAGTCGGTAAACTGCTCCTGTGAATTCAGTCTGCCGGCTATGATCTCGACCGACACGTCGTCCGGGGTAACATCGCCCAGCCGTACCGTCATCCGCACCGGTATCTTCTGGCCTACCTTGACGGTTGCGCCGAGGTCAGGCAGATCGATGTTCGCGATTGTAATCTTGTCCCAGCTGCCGGTGATCCTGTCGAGCCATGCGGCCACCTGGCGGTCGACCTCGAAGTTGTTGGCCCGCATCTGCTGGGCGCCCTTGACCGCCGGGATGTAGAAGTTGTTGGTGTAGTCCATGAGCATCCGCTGGGCCGAGAAGCGCTGCCCGGCCATGTGGATCGAGGCCTTCATTTTCTCAATCCACCGGTCGGGCAGGTCGATTTCGTTCCGGTTGTAGAACGTCGGCACGATCTCGCGCTCCAGCGAGTTGTACAACGCCTCCGATTCCAGTTGATCCTGTACCGTGACGTTGTCGTACTCCTCGCCGTTGCCGATCTTGAACCCGATGTCGTCGCTATATCCCTCGCACCACCACCCGTCGAGGATCGACAGGTTCAGGGCGCCGTTCAGCGCCGCCTTCATGCCGGAGGTGCCCGAGGCTTCCTGCGGGCGGCGAGGGTTGTTCAGCCAGATATCAGCCCCCTGGACCAGGTACCGGGCGACGTTGATGTCGTAGTCCTCGAGGAACACGATGTGGTTTCGGAACCGCTCCTCTGAGGAATGCTTGACGATGGAACGGATAATCTCTTTGCCGGGATTGTCCAACGGGTGGGCTTTGCCGGAAATGATTACCTGTACCGGCCGTTCCTTGTCGTTAATGATCTTTTCCAGGCGGTCGCAGTCGTGAAACAGCAGGTGGCCGCGTTTGTACGTCGAGAATCGCCGCGCGAACCCGATCGTCAGGATATGCGGGTCCAGGAGCTGATCGACCCGCTGGATTTCAATCTGCGTGGCACCGCGCTGCTGCAACTGCAGCCGCAGCTTCTTGCGGGCAAAATAGACCAGGCGTTCACGCCGCCGGTTGTGTACCCTCCAGAGCTCGGCGTCCGGAATCTTGTACACCTTCTCCCAGATCTCCGGAGCACCGGGCCTTTCCACGTAACGCGGCCCGAAGTACGACACGTACAGGTCGTCCATATCGTGGGAGATCCAGGATGACGGATGAACGCCGTTCGTGATGGCCCTGATGGGCACCTCGCTGCTCGGCAGACCCGGCCAGATGTTGCGCCACATGTTCCGTGACACCTGCCCGTGAAGCTCGGAAACACTGTTGGCAAAAGCAGAGGACCGCAGTGCCGCGACCGTCATCCCGAAGTGCTCCGTCTCGTCTTCGGGATTGACGCGGCCGATGGCCAGGAACTCCTTCCAGCTCAAACCAAGCTGCTTGACCAGGTCGCCTAGGTAGCGGTGAACGAGCACCGGGTCAAACTTCTCGTTTCCCGCCGGAACCGGCGTATGGGTGGTAAAGATCGTGGTCGACCAGGTGAAATGTGCCGCCTCGCTGAAGCTGAGCTGGTGCCGCTCCATGAGGCCTCGGATCCGTTCCAGGGTCAGGAACCAGGAATGCCCCTCGTTACAATGAAATATGCACGGCTCTATCCCGAGTGCTCTCAGCGCCCGGATACCGCCGACTCCAAGGACAATCTCCTGCCGGATACGCATGTCCTTGTCACCGCCGTACAGGACCGACGTGATCTCGCGGGCCTTCGACGAGTTCTCAGCGATATTGGTGTCCAGCAGGTACAGGGGCGTCAGACCGACCATGACTTTCCATATCTGGATCTGGACCGGGACGTTGTCCAGAACCAGGGACACCTTAAGCGGTTGATCGTGCTCGTCCTTGACGAGGGTAACCGGCATGTGATACCAGTCGTTTTCTTCGTACCGCTCCTGTTGCCATCCGTCGCTGGACAAGAACTGACGGAAGTAGCCGTAGCGGTAAAGCAGCCCGACGGCCGTCATGGGCAGGCCCAGATCCGAAGCCGATTTCAGGGTATCTCCCGACAGGACGCCCAGCCCCCCCGAGTAAACCGGCAAACCCGTGTCCAGACCGTACTCAAGAGAAAAATAGGCGGCTTTTTCCTGTTCGAAGTCGCCGTACTTGTAATGGAACCATTTCCTGCGCTTCAGGTAGTCCTGGTATTTGTCGTAGACTTTGTGCAGCGACGACAGGAAAGCTTCATCTTCGGATGCCTTCAGAAGCGTATGCTGGGGGAGAAGCGACAGCATTTCCACCGGGTTCTGGCTGGTCTTCTCCCAGGTGTCGGGATCAAGCCGGATGAACAGCCTGACCACTTCCCAGTTCCAGGAGTACCACAGGTTATGGGCCATCTCCTGAAGCGGCCTGAGCTTGTCCGGTAGCGTGGGGAGGACGAAAAGCTGTTTAACCCGCATGATAATCCGTACTGTTACCTTCCGGCAGCCGATTGCCGTTAAATTTAAGGTATCATAAGTTCTATCGGATCGAGCAGCAAGAAATTTATGGTGGGCCGTGCCCGAGGTCTGCGGCCTTCACGGCACCGGCTGAAGATACAATTTCGTGGAAATCCGTTGCGCCGACACATGTGATATGCGATCTTCTCAATCATGCCCAAGTCAATAAAACGTATCGGGATCCTCACCGGAGGCGGCGACTGCCCCGGTCTGAACGCCGCCATACGAGCCGTCGTCAAAACGGCCGACAATGACTACGACATCGAGGTCGTAGGCTTTGAGGACGGCTACGAAGGCCTTGTTGAGAACCGCTTCCGGACGATCGGTCTGAAGGACGTCTCCGGCTTGCTGGCACAGGGCGGCACCATCCTGGGTACCTCCAATCGGGCCGACCCCTTCAAGTTCCCCGTGTTGCAGGGTGAGGAGTACGTCTATCTTGATCGCTCTTCGCAGGCCATCAGGAACTTTGAATCGCTCGGGCTGAACGCCCTCGTGGCCATCGGCGGCGATGGCACCATGGCGGCGTCGGCGGCGATGCTGGAGAAGGGACTGCCGGTGATAGGCGTGCCCAAGACGATAGACAACGATCTGTGGGGTACGGATGTTACGTTCGGGTTCGACTCGGCGCTGGCCACGGCCACCCAGGCGGTGGACAAGATTCACACCACGGCCCAGTCGCATCACCGGGTTATGATCGTGGAAGTCATGGGCCGGTATGCGGGCTGGCTGGCTCTGGGCACGGGACTGGCCGGCGGCGGCGACATTATTCTCATGCCGGAGATCCCGTACGACATCGAGTGCGTTGTTGAACAGATCCGCAGCCGTAACTCTCTGGGCAAGAACTTCTCGATCGTCGTGATCGGCGAGGGGGCCATGCCCGTGGGCGGAGAAATAGTGGTCAGCCGCACGGTTGCGACCTCGCCCGACGCCATCAGGCTTGGCGGCATTTCGAACCATCTGGCCCTGCAGCTCGAGGGATTGACCAACCTGGAATGCCGTGTCACGATTCTCGGTCATCTCCTTCGCGGCGGGGAACCGACCGCCTTTGACCGCCTGCTGGCCACCCGCCTGGGCAGTGAGGCGGTCCATATGGTCGTGCGCGGTGAGATCGGTCGCATGGTCGCACTGAGAGGGTTTGACCTGACGAGCGTTCCGCTGGCCGACGTTGCCGGCAAAATTCGCAAGGTCACTCCTGATCACGCCTGGATCAAAGTGGCCCAATCGCTCGGTGTCTGCCTGGGCAACCCGAGTGACGTCCCGTTGAGTGAGTACCTGAAAGCATGACAAACGCCCGCCGACGGACGGCTGCCTCATATCGACAATCGCAAATCCCTGCAAGCAGACGTGGAAGAATAGGACTTGAACAGCAGATGAGAATGAACAATAACGACCGAAAGAAAATGGTAGCCAGAATCAAACGCGCTCCGGCCTACCGGGTGGCTTACCGGGACCTGGATTTCCTTGCCACCGACGAGCTTCGGCCGGTCCGCCTGCAACTCGAACTGCGTAAACCGGAGCTAATTCTGCACCAGCAGAAGGTCCGGTCAACCATCGTCGTGTTCGGCGGCACGCGGATTCCCGAGCCAAAGGCTGCCCTGTCTCAGGTCAGGGCGATCGAACGCAAGCTCCAAAAGAAGCCCCTGGATCGCTCGCTGAAGCGTCGGCTGGCCATCGCCAGGTCGCTTCAGGAAAAGTCCTGCTACTATGACGAGGCTCGCGAGTTCGGCCGCCTGGTCTCGGCCGAGTGTCAGATTCGTGACCACCACGAGTACGTCATCGTCACCGGCGGCGGCCCGGGCATCATGGAGGCGGCCAACCGCGGGGCCTTCGATATCGGAGCCAAGTCGATCGGCATGAACATCACTCTGCCCATGGAACAGGAACCGAACCCGTATATCTCACCGGAACTCTGCATGCAGTTCCATTACTTTGCCATCCGCAAGATGCATTTCATGCTTCGCGCTAAAGCGTTGGTGGCCTTCCCGGGCGGATTCGGCACCATGGACGAACTTTTTGAGGCTCTGACGCTTGTCCAGACGGAAAAGATGGGTCCCCTGCCCATCGTTCTGTTCGGCGAGAAGTTTTGGAAACACGTGATAGATTTCGACTTCCTCGTGAGCGAAGGCACCATTGCCGAGGAAGACACCAAACTCTTCGTATATGCCGACAAGGCAATCGACGCCTGGAACTACATTAAGTCCTTCTACACCGCCAAGGACGAAGGATAAGCCTGCTTACCGGCTCGTCTACTTTCGCAACCACCCGCGAGACTGCAAAAACTCGAGCAACTGCGGCCGCAGGGCTGTCTCGGTGGTACTGGCCATCCGTCGCGCCGAGTGTTCCGACCACGAATACGGCCCATTGAAGTCCGGGTAGTTGTCGGTCTCTATTTCGCGCCCTTTCAGATGACCGGCACGGTCGATCACGCTGTCGTATGCGGTTATGCTTCGGGCCAAGGCGCCGGCGTCGTAGCTCTCGCTGAAATGCACGGCCTCGGCAGGCAGACGCGGTTTGATTTTTGACGGCGAGGCCGGCCAGCCGATGGACATGCCCATCACCGGGTAGACCAGGTCGGGAAGATGCAGCAGCTTTGTGACCGCGTCCGGGTGATTGCGGATACCTCCCACCATGACCCCCCCGAGGCCGAGAGCCTGGGCCGCCATCAACGCTCTGCCCGCAGCCAGGGCGGTGTCAACGGTGGCGACAATGAAGGCTTCCGCATACTCACCGTGAAACTCGTAACCGCGCGCCCGGGCGATCGTCCTGAGCCGGAACAGATCGGCACAGAAAACGACAAACAGCGGGCATTCCCGCACGTGTCCCTGGTCGCCGGCGAGCCGGGCGAGTTGCTTCTTCTTTGCCGCATCGCGAACGGCGATTGTGGAATACGCCTGAAGGTTTGACGACGTCGGTGATCGCTGGGCAGTCGTGAGAATTATCCGCTGCTGATCAGCCGTCACCGGCTGATCGGTGAAATGCCTTACGGAGCAATGGCTGTTGAGGAAATCCAGGATAGCGTTCATATCTGTGTCCCCGCTTCTCAAATAAACGAAGGCCGGACCATTCAGGCCCGGCCCGCAATATAATCGAGACTGTGATAATCCGTCAAACTACGGGCAGCGCCTACTTCGTCGTGAATTCCCTCTGCGCCTTCTTGGCGGACTCGATCTGCCGGAGCACTTCCTTGAAATGTGCCGCCGTCATGCCGCCGACCGATGACGAAGCAACGGCTTGCCGAGCCGCCCGTTCAAGGACGTCCAGGTCGTTTGCCGCCAGCGTAACGGCGTCGGACGGGAATGCCCCGGTCTTGGAAAGATAGAGACCGACCAGCTGGGACAGGTGAGCCAGTTGCAGAGGTCTCCGATAGCTGTTGACGTTTGCGGGCTGCTCTACCTCCTGCCAGATGGCCTGCCGAACGTCGGTGAACATGTCATACATCGTGTATTTCTCTTCGCCCTCGGCCAGTCGTTCCTGGTTGTTCATCAGCCGTCCCAGCACGTAAGAGCTGTACAGATTGCGCAAGGCCAGGCTCTGTACCGCGAGGACCGTCTGGTGCCAAGGAAAGTCGACCTGCGGCACACTATAGGCGGAGAAGGAGAAATCCTCGAGGTTCTCCTGCTGTAGCTTATTGAGCAGATCCGCCGGCAGGTCGAAGGCGTCCGGCGCGAAAAGGTAGTCGCTCAGGAAGGCGATAGCGGCTCGCTGCTCCGAGGCAGGAACCGGGACAAACGGCAGCTTGCCGCCGGGATCCCCGATGTGGCTGCGGTGCCGGTACAGGCCGCCCACGTACTTGGGCACGATCTGTGCGGCCGTCCGGTACGATCGCCAGCCTGTCGAGAAGACCGAGTAAATCTTCTGGTACCGCTGGCCGTCCGTCTCGAATTTCCTGATGGCGTTCTGCCACAGTTCGCGAGTCAGATCAACTTGGTGCCTGGCAAATCGGAGCGGGCTGCTGCCCATGTCGTGCGCGTTGGCCAGCGGATCCGGTGACTTTGCGCTGCGCCCGAAGGTGTCCTCATCGGTGGCGTAGACGAGGTCGGGATCGCCCGACCGTGAAGCGATCTCCTGAAGCTTCGGCAACTCTTCATCGGGCGCGGCGGCCCCGAAATCGGAGTAGCCGTACTCAACGAGCCAGTAGTCGTACGGCCCTGGCACCGAGGCGTAGAACTCGCCCTGTGGATAGCCCGGGACCTTGATGTTCGGCGGGCCGTAATCCATGATCGACCCGGTCAGACCGTACCGCCGCGTGAATTCACGGTCGCTGATCTCTTCCAGGGAATGGATCGTGGAACCTTTGAAGTTGTGCCTGAACCCCAGGGTATGTCCCACCTCGTGTGCCACCAACTCGACGATGTAGGCATGAACGTATTCCTGCGTAAGCGAGTCCTTGTCGGCCAGGTCGCCGGTACCGACCAGGTACGAAAGGCCGAAAGCGGCCTCGCGCGCCGACTGGTAGGCATAATCATACGCCCAGGGAGAGGCCGGATCGGCCGGTGGCCGGTTCTCCGGTTCAAACAGGTCGCGGCCCTCGGGCAGGGCGCCGTCAAACGACACGGGCGAGACCCACATCTCGGCGTTATTGAACATGAAGCGAATGAAGTCGGCCGAGACACGTACGTCGGCATCGAAAATCTCGCCGGTGAAGGGATTGGCGCGACTCGGGCCGACCGCGTATCCGCCTCCCGGCCGCACCATCCACTGAACCGTGCTGTAGCGAACGTCGGCCGGGTCCCAGTCGGCGTCGTCCGGCATCTGCTTGGCCACGACCGCGTTCCGAAAACCGATCTTCTCGAAAGCGGGATTCCAGAACTCGATCCCCTCGGCCACGGCGTCGCGATATTCCTCGGGAATCGTATTCTCAACCCAGTACACGATCGGCTTGACCGGCTCCGAAATGCGGGCTCCCGGGTTCTTTTTCTTGAGATCCCAGCGCTCGATATACCGAACGTAAGGGCTCTGCTGGTCCAATCGACTGTAATCCTGGTAGAGAGACAGGAAATAGCCTACCCGGTCGTCACCCAGCCGGGGGATATAGTCGCTCTCGGGAATCTCCGACAGGGAAAAATGGTACGTGTGAAAGAAACTGTAGTTGTTTTGCAGCGTCGTCGCCGACTGCGGATTCGTGGTCTTGAAGTGCAGCTTGACGTCGATCTCGCTGTTAGCCGGGAACGACTTGATAAGGTCGAAATAACTGTTCTTGCTGTCGAAGGCGACGCCCGTTTTGCGCCTTTGGCCCACGAAATAACCCGTATTGGAGGCGTCGCGAACGAAGAGGGACGCCGCATCGACCAGCACGGCGCTGGTTTCCTTGTCGGGCTTCGAATTGATCTCGGCGACGGCAATCAGATGATCCGAGATAGCGGATCCTACGGCCCGGTGCAGGGCCGAAGTGGAGTCGGCCCGGATGCGCAGGTTCTTTTCCAGGAGCATGATACGGTTACCGACCCGCTTGAAGTAGAACGGGAAAGTGCGTCCCATACTGCCGTTGTCGTAAAAGTACCCATCGGACTGCGTTCGCGACTCGCCGCACAGGTATACCGGACCGAGCTGCTCCGGCTTGATCGACATGAGCACGGAGTTGTCCACCGTATCCCTGTAAAACGTAAACAGGCCCTCGATCTCAACCTTGTCCTTAATGAGCGTCGAGAACGGTTTCTCCTTGCCCTTTGCGGACGTCTTATCTGCGGTCGCGCCCGCACCTTTTTTCTTCCAGTACGAGTGATCACCGACGGCAGCGGGCGCCTGGACCGCCGACGCGAGCATCAGCATCAGGCACACCACGACGACGGCAGTGATTCGACTGAGTTTCATTACGTGCTCCTTATGTAGACAAAGTTACAGTATACATGATACATGATATGGCATAAACAGATGACACGGCTGATTGTTCGAGGATATCGGCCGGGCACCGGCCGAAAGCGGCGCCGTGAAATGCCGGTCGCAGGCCGCGCAATTTCTGTCACGCCTGGTCCTGCGAGAGGCTGTAGTCAAGATATCGGTGACCCTTACCGGTGAGTTCATAGTACGTGTGATTCCGATGTTTGATCCATTTGTTGTCCGTGATCCCCTTGCGGTACTGTACCATAACGGCTTCGACACGGCACAGCAAGCCCATAGAGCGCAGTTTTCGATGCCTGTCAAAGGCGGTCTGTTTGTCCGTACCGACCGATCGGGCAACCACCAGGGAGTAGTCGATACCACAGTCCCGGTGGTGCTTCAAAACGGCGATGTCGAGCGCATCAAGCTGGTCATAATCTTCTCCCGGGGGCGGTACTTCCGGCTCCAGGATGTCCTCCCACGCAAGCGTCACGAGCCGGGACGGCTCGGTCTTTCTCAGATTGGGGCAGTCGCGGCGGTGCACTTTCAGGGACTCGCCGTGGCTGTGGTAACCGGTGATATCGTCACCGGTCGCGGGGGAGCAGCAGCGGGCCAGAATGTAATGCTCTTTGAGGCTGATTCGATCGGCCATGCGATAATATACGCATCCGGCGGCCGATATGGAATTTCAATTTGTATTCTGCGGTCTGATCGTGTAAATTGGTCGCGATCCGTATGACATCGGGAGACCTATGGACAGCGCGCTGATATCTTCACCGGCCGGGATTCTGGCGATCCTTGCAGCCGTAACGTCGCTCTTCTTTTTCCTCGAAAAGAAGACCGGCTGGACGCTGTTCAACTACTTTCCACCCTTGCTGTTCATCTACCTGGTGCCGGTGGGGCTTTCCAACTCAGGGCTGATTCCCAGCAGTGCGCCGGTCTATGATTTCATGGGCGACAACGTGCTGCCGATGTTCCTGGTAATCATGTTGCTGAAGGTCGACCTCCTGGCCACCGTCAGGGTGATGGGTAAGGGAATCTTCGTGATGCTGATGGGAACGCTCGGGGTGATGGTGGGGGCTCCGATCGCGTACTTTCTGGTCAGCCACGGCCTCGGCCCGGAAGCCTGGAAGGCGTTCGGAGCACTGGCCGGAAGCTGGATCGGCGGCACCGGCAACATGCTGGCCGTCGGACAGATGGTAGATCTCGACGAAAGCTCCGTGGAGTTCGGGTACGCCGTTATCGCGGATAACGCCGTGTATCTGATCTGGCTGCCCATAATGCTCGGTTCGAAGAACCTGGCGCGGTGGTTTCACCGGTTCACCAGGGTGTCATCGCAGCGGCTTGAGCGGATGGAGCGCGCGGCCAAAGAGTTGACCGTCGACAAGGGCCCCATGGAAATGAGGCACTTCCTGTACCTGATCTTCATCGGTTTTGCCGTCACCGTTTTGTGCATCTTTCTGTCCGGACACATCGAGCCGGTCAGAACCTCTTCAGGGCAGATAATTGTGTCGGCCAACACGTATAAGATCCTGCTCGTGACCGTCTTCGGAGTAGGGCTGTCCTTTACCGGGGCCAGCAGGATCCCCGGATCGCATGCCTTTTCCATGGCGCTTGTTTACCTGTTCGTGGCGCGGATGGGAGCCAAGGCCGACCTGAGCGGCCTGGACGCCTCGGTTCTCTGGTTTCTTCTCGGTGCCTACATCTGGATTTTCATTCACGGTGGCGTGCTGCTGGGAGCGGCAAGGCTCTTTCGCGTTGACGTTCACACGGCGGCCATATCGTCAGCAGCCAACATCGGCGGCGCGGCATCGGCGCCGATTGTGGCCGCATATCATAAACCGGCCCTGGTCCCGGTGTCCGTCCTGATGGCCCTGCTGGGCTACGCCATCGGCAATCCCGCAGCTTACGCCGCCGCCCTCTTATGCCGCTGGGTAGGGTAAGAATCTTTTGCCGCCCGGTTATTCTTCCACCTGGCCGCGCATCGGCACGAATCGCACGTCGTACAAGAAGTGCTTCGTGATGCCTTCCGGTGTTCGGCAGATCAGGTACAACTCCTGGCAGTAGCTATTGCCGGCCGACAGGGGGATGACCAGCCGGCCGGACGGCGCCAGTTGCTCGGTCAGCATGGCGGGTACCTGCGGGGCGGCGGCCGTGACGATAATGCCGTCGTAGGGGGCGTGCTCCGGCCAGCCGCCCGAACCGTCACTGAGCCTGGCAGTGATATTCCCATAACCCAGACGGTCCAGCAGTTCACAGGCCCGGTCGTGTAATTCCGGGATGACCTCGACCGTGAACACTTCGCGGACGATTTCCGCCAGAACCGCCGATTGGTAGCCGGAGCCCGTGCCGACTTCAAGTACCCGGCTGTTTGCGCTCAGGTTCAGATGTTCCGTCATCGAGCCGACGATATAGGGCTGCGAGATGGTCTGTTCGTGACCGATCGGCAGGGGGCAGTCCTGGTAGGCCTCATCGATGTATTCAGGCGGGACAAAGAGGTGCCGGGGAACCGTGCGCATGGCGGCAAGCACCGCCGAGTCTCGCACGCCTCGCCGGGCTATCTGCTCATCTACCATGCGGAGGCGCCGGGAGATGAAAGCTGCCTCATGTGAGTTCTCGTCTGACACTGCCGTTGCCGGAACATAGGAAAAACCCCCCGCGGGGGCATCGACTTTTGTTGACCGTCCGCAAAAAAAAGGACCGATCACGCGATCGGCCCTCTTTCTGTGCAAAATTCTGCCTTCTCGGAATCACTGGCAGCAGGGATCAGGCCCGTCTATAAACAGGAATCCGATGAGGTACGTAACATCCCCGATGTCAACCAACTCGTCGCAGTCCACCGATCCCGCCTCATACGGCACGGGTTCGGGACCGTCCACGAACAGATACCCGATCAGGTACGTCAGATCGCCGATATCCGGGCCCTCCCGGTTACCGTCGACGTCGCCGCAAGTAAACGTATGGTACCCGAAGCTGAAGGGCTGGCTGTACTCAGTGGAGAACCCGGCCGAGTCAAAAGCCTTCGCCCGCCACCAGTACGTCCTGCCCTCTTCCAGGGCGGAGGGCGGAAGCACCTTCACTGTATCCCAGATATAGCCCTGGAAAGTCGAGAAATCGACGAAGTCAGGCCGGTTCGATACGTGCAGGTAGTAGTACTCGGGGGATTCCTCGTGCGGCGCCGGCTGATCGGGCCGCCAGATGATTGACACCGAGTCGGTATCCAGGACGGCATCATTCTCAGGCAGGACGAGCGTAGGCAGGGCCGGAGCCTCCGTGTCGATAACAAACGTGGCTCCGGACGAGAAGGCTGAGAAATTGTCCGCCAGGTCAAAGCGCTGGACGCGCCAGAACCAGCGGCCGTCGTCCGTCGGGTCCGGTAACTCCATGCTGAAACTGCTTATCGAGTCATACTGGAACACACCGGCCACGAAATCCGGATCCTGCGAGAGCTGCAACAGGGCGAACTCGGGAGCGTCGCCGAACGGCCCCGTGACCGACTCGCTGAAGGCAAAGGTGAATATCTTCGTCTTTACGTACACGTCGCTGGGCCAGTCGGCGATCGGATCGGCGGGCGCCTGGTTATCCACGACGATTTCCCGTGGGCTGAGCTGCAGCGATGACGAGTCGCCCTCCACGTACCGGCGTACCGCCCAGAAGTACGTGTCGTCCGCCAGCGAGTCGGCCTGGGGCATCGCGAACGTGGTGCCCGGGATCCCCGTATATAAGCGCACCGGGCTGCTCATCTGGGCATTCGTTGCAATATACAGATTGTAAGAGACGGAAGGTTCGCTCGACCACTCGAAGGTGTGGACGCGCTGCCCCGTGTAAACCACCGGCTCCGGTGACACCAGGGTCGGTGGAAAGACACCATTTTCGGCAACGATCGGGAATACGACCGTATCTGCCGCGTCGCCGGAGCTTTCCGCTACCAGCGTGACGTGATTGACGGCCATGTCCGGAACTTCCGGAGGAACCGATACGGTAAAGCCTACAACCGTGTTCGTCAGCGAGGCAAGCGGTACATCCTGTGAGGGTGGCATAAAGGACCAACCCAGTTCGTCGTCGGGCGTGACGGTGATGACGTCCGTAGCGTTCCCCTCGTTGCCCACCGTGGTCTCAAACCAGTACGAGTCGGGTGAAGTCACGGTATCTTCCGGGGGTGTCGTCAGGCTGACCACATAAACGGCGCTGGCGGATACGGTGACCGTACCCTGGTCGACCGCCTGGGGGCTTGTCAGGCTGGCGGTATGGCAGGTTACGTGAGTCTCCAGACCGGCCGGAGCGTCCCCGGGGACGTCGGCCAGCAGAACAAAGTAGGCGGAGTCATACGGGTTCAGGTAAACCACCGTGTCAACGGTCGACTGCAGCCAGAGGGAATCATCGTTGATCTGGACCTGCAGCGAGTCAAACATTTCGCCGACGTTTGACACCCAGAACTCCACCGTGGCGGGAGTACCCGGGTCGGCCGAGACGTCGCCGCCGGGGTAGGCCGCCACGGCCCTCAGGTTGCCCGGGGTGTACGACGAGTCGGGAGTAAAGATCAGTGAATATGACTGCGGCCCGTACGGGACGTTGTACCCTCTGACCGCGGCTTTCCACAGGCCGGCCACAGGGTTGACCACCTCGACCGTCTCAACATTGTTTAAGTGGTCTTCGCCTCTGGTGGCCGGCGCACTCGGGCTGGAGGGGTTAAGCACCCAGGGCTGCCTTTCGGAGTCGAAAGGATCAATTAGAATCAGGTCGAGATCGTTTTTCAACGCCTGGCTGGAACTGGCTATGCCGCCCGGGTCATCCCACACCAGCGTGACCTTCAGCACCTCGGCGCTGCCGGTAACGGTAATGTCATAAACGTCCGTTTCACCCGTGGACATCTCATCCTGAACCCACGACGGTTCGCCGATACCCATCTTGGTAGCGGCCCCGACCGCATTCACCTTGCCGTTCCCGTAGGAGTAGTCCGGCCCGGTGTTGCCAAGGTCGATGGCCGTGTTGATGAGAATGCCACGGACGGTCGAAGACAGCAGCGCGCCGCCGCCGATCTCACGGTTGTACTGCTCCTGGAGGAGGGCGACGACACCGGCCACGGCCGGACACGACATCGAGGTGCCGCTCATGGTGGTGTAGCCGGAGGTCAGTCGACAACTGGTAATATTGTACCCCGGGCCGACGACGTCGGGCTTGATGCGGCCGTCATCGGTCGGACCCCAGGAGGAAAAGCTCGTCATGGCATCGCTGAAGGACGTAATGGCTCCGATAGTGATGACATTCTTGGCCGACGGCAGCGCCGTTACCGTGTTGTATTCCCACCCGATGGAACCGCAATAGTCGGAGCCGTGGGATCGCTGGTTGCCGGCGGACCAGCAGATAGTGATGGGAGCTCCGGCGGCCCCTCGGACGAGGTTGTCGATCGTCGTGTTCACGCTGAAGTAGTTGCCGAGCATGCTTGCGCAGTTTGACGGTGACACCGGATCCACGCCGTAGCCCCAGGAATTTGTTGACACGGAGGCCCCGTACGCACTGATAACGGCAGCATACTCGCTGGACATTTCCGAGGACGAGCTCCACCAGAGCTGGGTGGCCAGTTCCGCACCGGGAGCCATCCCACGGTACAATCCGGCCGACTGCTCGCCGGTGCCCATGACCGTCCCCGCCACGTGCGTGGCGTGCGTTGCAAGCCCGGCGTTATCCATTGAATGCACCCGGCGCGTGCCGAGGTCAGGGTGTGACTGGTCGGCCCGCCCGCCGTCCCACTCGGCCACGACTATGCCGGAACCGGTCAGGCTGAACGGCGGCTCCTGGACAATATCCGCGCCGGTGTTCAGGCGGGCCGAGTTGTTGAACTCCACCGGGTACGGCATGGCCTGCTCAATCCAGACGACGGCATCCAGCTCCGAGAATCGATAGTACATCATCTCATCGGCGACTAGGTCTATTACGCCGCTGAAAGGCACCGTACCGATGACTTCAGCGCCGAAATCCCGTTCAAATGTGCTCGCCCAGTCATCGATGTCTTCATCGGGGTGAATAACGATGGCGAACTGGACCCGGTCGTCCCCGCGGCGGGCCCACTCGGCAATGCCCAGTTCGGTAATCATTGGAGAAATCTTGTACTCGGGCTTCAAGGGACCGACGAATCGTATCCCGAAATCTTCCATCGTTTCCTGTGTGACGGCTTTGTTGAGTCTGGCCGTGTACGCGAAGTTGGGTACAAAGTCAAGCAACTCGATGCCTCTGCCGGAGAGTTGGTATTTCCGGGAGTCAGTAACCGGGCCCTCAAACTGGACAAGGATATGCTTACCTTCCAGTGCCGCGGCCGCCGACGGTACGCCGCGCATGGGGGCGGGCACTATATCACCGGTCAGCAGTTTGATTGTGTATTCCGAATCCGCAGCAGCGGCGGACGTCGCCAATACCAACACAAGAAGGGCTGTAAGTAATCTGCCTGGAGAAATTTGCATCGCACTCCTCAGAGTTGTCGCAAAGTTATTTCCATGTTTACTCGAACGGTGAAGGGTACCGCCAGTACACGGCTGCCTTTTCTCATTGCCTTAACCGCCGATAAGCCTGAAACGTTCCCGAATCAGCGGTCATCACATTAGTATAACAGCTTTTTGGCTTTTGTCAAACACTATCCTGTTGTTGTGCCTACCATTACGGACACGCCGCCAATGGCGCTTCATATCCCGCGTTGCGAACTCAACCCTGTATGTATCGGCTGCTTTGACCCGGCCATGAAGGTTTCGATATGTGAGGACGAGTATAGCGGGCCGGAGCCCCGGCCGTTCGGTGCTTACTTCAGCAGCAGCATTTTGTGCGTCGCTGAAAATTCACCGGCTGTCAGCCGTGAAATGTAGGTGCCGCTCGCGACCGGGCTGCCCCCGTCGTCGGTACCATCCCACGTGACCGTGTGAACCCCGGCCGGGAAGCGCCGGTGCCTGAGCGTTCGTACTCTCCGGCCCAGGACGTTGTAGACAAGGAGATCAACGTCAGCCGCGCGCGGCAGCGAAAAACGAATAGTGGTGGCCGGGTTGAACGGATTGGGGAAGTTCTGCGACAGGTTGTACGTGACCGGATGCCCGCTTTCGTCCTCGTTTACGGACGTGACATCGGTGACCGGGAGGTTCTCCGAGAACTCCGACGTGTTATTGTCGGAGTCGACAGCCACCGCGCTCACCGTATCGCCTTCGGCCAGACCGGCCGGCGTGACTCGGAAGGAACCATCCGGGCCCGCCAAGGCGCTTCCGACCAGGCTGACACCTTCGCCCCGATTGGACGGATCCGGCGCCACGAGGTAGACGTCGACCCGGCCGTCCGGCGGCGCACCAAAGCCCGCGATCTCGTCGGCGGAAGCGCTGGTTATAACCGGGGGAGTGACGCCGTCCTGCGCACCGTCGCGGACCGCAATAGCGAGGCTGTCGTTTTCAAACGTGCTGTTGTACCGGACCAGGTTGGAACGGCATGATTGCCCGCTGATCACGATACCGTGAGCGCCGTTCATGGCCACCAGGTTGCCTGATTCCGGCCCGCCGCCCCCGATGTCGTTGTCCGCGGCAGCGGCGAAAAGCCCGATGCCATGGCCGATGTTTTCGACCCGCGAGTCGCCGTCAACGCTGGTGCCGATGAAATTGCCGATGATTCGGTTGAACGAAGTGCCCGGCCCGAATATGTGCACGCCGCGCCCCAGGCTGGTCGAGAAGCTGCCCACCCCGTTGCCGGAGATGATATTGCGCTGCCCGGTCGTTTCGCCGCCGATCGTGTTGTGGGCAGCTCCGTGACCGATAACGACGCCGGCGCTGCCGTTGCGCAGAGCCCGTGTGCCGGTGAGATCGAGGCCGATATAGTTGCCGCTGACAACATTGGAGGCCGTACCCGGGTCGCTGATCAGCACACCGCACCCGAACGGGAAGATGTCGCCGCGATTGCCGGAGATCAGGTTGCCGTCATCCGACGTCAAGCCGCCAATCACGTTACCACTGGCGGCGTCGCGAATCATTACACCGGTCCCGTTCGGCAGGGAACTCGTGCCGTAGACGTTGACGCCGATAAAGTTGCCTGTCACGCGGTTGTTGTTGCTGCCGGCTCCCGTGATGCAGACTCCGGCGCTCACGTTGCCGGATATAACGTTCCCGCTGCCGACTTCAGGACCGCCGATAACGTTGTTGCTGGCGCCCGAGTCGACTCTCACCCCGTGGCCGGCGTTGACACCGTTACCGAGCGGACTAACTCCGTTGATACCGACACCGATGTAGCTGCCGCTAACGATGTTTCCGGCAGTGCCTCGCCCGCGAATAAGGATGCCGTCGCCGAGGTTACCGGAGACCACGTTGACCTCCTCCGAGGTCGTCCCGCCGATGACGTTCTCCGTGGAACCGTCCGCAATGCAAATGCCCGCTCTTCCGTTGCCGATGGCGTGTCGCCCCGAAAGGTCCACTCCGATTCTGTTGCCTGACACCGCGTTTCCGTGTGCCCCCACGATGCTGATCCCGTTACCGCCGTTCAGGGAGATCAGGTTGCCTCCGGCCGTCAACTCGGAGCCGATCCGGTTCTCGTCGGCATTGCCCTCGATCAATATACCGTCTTTGGCATTGCCCGGACCGAGCGAGGCGGTAACATCCGGGCCGATAGTGTTTGACGTCACTGTATTGTCGAAAGCACCGCCGGACAGGATAAGGCCGCAGTCCTCGTTGCCTGAGATGACATTACCGTCAATCAGGTTGTCATGCGCGCTTGCCGACAGGTACACGCCGTTGCGGTTCGGCCGAACCGTCGTGCCGTTTTCGGCCAGACCGATATAATTGCCTTTGATCCGGTTTCCGGCAGCCGCCGTACCGATAATGGCGATGGCCGCGCTGCCGGTAACGTCCTGGCCGTTGGAAATCAGGATGTTCCTGTCAGCATCGGTCTCGCCCCCGATAACGTTGTCCGCGCCCTCGATCAGGACACCGTGATGCCGCGACCGGCGGATTGTCAGCCCGGCGATGCGGTTGCCGTTCGACAGGACGTGAAACAGGTGCGAGGCGAAGGGGGTATCGGTGCCGTCGACGGCCGGAAACGAGCCGTCACCCCTGACGACCGTGCTGTCGCCGGTGCAGACCAGGGGGCCGAGCGAGACGTAGATGGGGGAGACCGCCCCCGGTATCACCACGGTGTCGGGTCCGGCCAGCGCACTTGCCTCCTCGAGCGCCGACCGCAGCGTGCAACGAGAGACCGACGGGTCTGAATCGTTCGAGCATACGCCGTCCCCGGGCACGACGTCGTGGCTGTCACCGGCGTCATCGACCGCAAAAGTGGCCGCACGGGCCGGCGGTCCAAGGAACGCCAGGATTATGAGCACCGTGAAGATGGGAGATTTGACGCTCATGATGTCTCACCTTGCCTGCCGGAATCGGGGCGACTGCTTTACCTGACAAGCAGCATTTTTCGAGATTCGGTCTGGTCCCCAACCGTCAGCCGGTAGAAGTATATTCCCGTGGCTACCCCCCGGCCATCGCTCTTAAGCGCCGTCCATACGACCCTGTGGGGTCCGGCGGTCTGGAACTCGTCCACGATGGTAGCGACGTGCTGACCCAGAAGATTGTACACGGTCAGCCGGACGTGACCGGCCTTCGCCAGGTTGTATGCGACGGCCGTCGACGAATTGAACGGATTGGGATAGTTACGCAGCTGGAACACGTCGGCGCTCCGGACCGCCACGGCCGTCCCGGCCGTGGAATATTCACGCAGATCGAACAAGTGTACGCCCTCGCCGTCCGACACGGCGACAATGCCGTCTTCGGCTGCGATCAGGCTGCCGCCCAGGCCGCCGTAGTCCAGCAGGACCGGCACCGTGTCTGTAATGTCGAAGATGCCGATCCCCGCCGCTGAGATTGTGTACAGCAACTCGTCTTCAACGACCGATGCCGCCGCACCGACCGGCAGGAGGATCACGTCGTCAATCGACGGATGGGCCGGATCGGCGAGGTCGAAGAGCCACATCTGGTTGTAGTCGAATCCGACCAGTCGACTCGGGAGGCCCCCGGCCGTATCCGGCGGCAGCGGGACGAGGTCCGTAATCCGGGTACCGATGTGAAGGGTGGAGCGGAATTCCAGCGAGAAATCGTCGTAGATGCGATATACCCACAGCTCGAATTTGGCCGTCGAGAACACGAGCAGGGAATCGAAGATTTCCACGTCAAGGATGGGGGCCAGGGCGGTGAGGATGTCCAGCTTGGTGATGTCAACCGTATCCGAGAAAACATACACGTCCAGGTGGCTGCTTCCGATACCGAAGACGGACCGGAATTCACCTACCTGCTGGCGGTTGTACTTGACGTTCCAGGTCAGTTCGGGATGAGCCGGCAGCAGCGTGTCGAGGACGAGGTCGTCCGGCGTGATCGCCATGAGGAAAATCGCCTCGGCCTCGGGATAGAGGATGAATACGGAATCCCCCTGGTGCGACGCCGCTCGCACGTCAGTCAGGCCGGGGAACACGGTGAACTCGGCGGTGGGTGTCAGGTCCGAACCGAGCGAGTACACGTCCAGCGGGTTGCCCGCACCGCCGGTGTAAAGCCGGCCGTCATGGAGAAACAGCGCCTGGACCGGACCGGGACGGGCATACGCAGGGGCGGCGTTAATGGTACCGGGCTGAATTTCGATGTTCAAAACGCGCAGCCCGCCGTCGGCTGACGGCAAAACGACATGCCGATCCCCGCTGAGCGTCATGGTATCCCCTTGCAGTTCGTCGGAAAGTCCAGCGGCCAGCGAATAGCTGTATCGCGCGCCGGTATTGCGGTTGATCCGGTCGAAATACGAATTCCGCCAGCCGATGGACAACACCAGCGAGTCGAGGAAAAACGCGGTACTCGGGTTGTACTTGGGTCTGACGGTGTCTGAGACCACCAGCGCCGAGTCGGACCATTGGGCCATCAGGATATCGCTGGAGGTAGCCAGCAGGATAGCTAGTTCGGGACCCGCACCGATCAGCTCCTTCGCCTGGCGGGGCAGGTAGAGGAAGTGTTCGAAGACGCCGAATCCGTCTCCCGCAATGTTATATGTCAGCACACCGTTGTAATCGTCGAGCGCGTACATGCGGTTACCGTCGATCTGGACTCTTACGTAGTGCGCGCCGATCATGCTGGAATCGACGAACTCCGCCGAGTTGTAATCCCGCAGGCGATAGCGGAACAGCCCCTTGAATCCGGCGCATATGTACAGATCGTCACCGTCGAGCGCGTAATCGTAGAATTCAACCTCGAGATCGGCCCGTCCGAGCAGCGTGATCTCCGGCAGATCCGACAGGTCGAGAAAATAGAGAATGTCAACGGTGGAACGAATCACCAGAATATCACCGAACAACCTGCGCGTCATCGGCCGGGCGGAGAGGAAGAGATGATTAATCGGCTCAAACATGGCGCTGGAGGAATCGTAACGGCACACTACCACGCCGGCGTCGGCCGTTGCCACCAGAAACGTGTCAATGACGGTGACGCCGCTGAAGTCGTTCCAGAGCAGCGTCTGGTCAGGCTCGCTGCTGATAAGCGCCTGCGCCGGCGCGGCCAGGGCAAGCGCGACAATGACAATGACTGCCGTCCGTTTCATTACTTCACCAGGACCATCTTGCGTGCCATCTTCCGGTCTCCCGCGCGCAGGCGATAAAAGTACGTGCCCGAGGCATAGGGAGATCCGTCAAACGTGACCACGTGTTCTCCGGCCGGAAGCTCCTTGTCCACCAGTGTTGACACAAGCCGGCCGAGAACGTTAAACACCTGTAGCGTAACAACCGACTTGACCGCAAGCGAGAATTCTATCGTCGTGCTCGGGTTAAACGGGTTGGGGTAGTTCTGCCGCAGCACAAACGCCGCGGGAAGCTGATCCCTGCGGTCGGGCACATGAGTGGGCACGTGGGGGGGGCCATCGAACTCGCCGTATATTCCGGAGTTCGAGTTATTGACGAAAAGGCGGCCGACGTTGTGGCCGCTATCTGACGAGGCATCGAAATTCCACACGTACACGTCGTTGGCCCCTCCCACGAGAATCAGCTCCACCAGCCCGTCGCCGTCGATGTCATCCACGAGGGGCGTGTACATGGTTGAAAAGACGTGCTGGGGCCGTGTGGGTGTGTAAATGGGCCAGCCCGGCAGCGGCGTGCCGGTATGATCCAGAATATGGAGCTGCTCGTGCCCGGTCCCGGGCAGGATGTAACCGGATCGAATAGCTATCTCGGGGTACTCGTCGCCGTTAAGGTTGGCGACAATGGGCGCACCAAACGTCACCGACCTTCGGTAGACTTCGCCCACCGGTCCCTCGCTGGAGGCCATGTAGGGCGAGCCGTCGGCGCGAAATACATACAGCGCCGATACGTCGAATTCGAAAAAAGTACACAGGATCTCGAGGCCGCCGTCGAGATCAAGATCGGCGACCATCGGGTAGGATCCGCGATATCCGGCCACGTCCGGCAGGTCCACCGGCCAGCCGGGAAGGTCGTCGACCCCCCTGGTTTTTACATAGATGTGACGCATCCCGACAGAATCGTACCCTACCGAGATTGCCTCCGGCAACTGATCGTGGTTCAGGTCAGCCAGAATCGTACCATAGGTGCCCGATGTCCTGATCACATCCGGGGTCGGCCGGTCAAAGGCCGGCTGTCCCGTGCGTCCGTCGAAGACGCCCACACCTGAAGACGACTGACTGACCACGACCTCGTTCTGGCCGTTGCCGGTGAGGTCAGTGGACGAAACGGCATTGCTGCCCCAGAAGAATGAACCTGCCGGCTGCTGGCTGAATGATGCGAACCAGCCGCCCAGAGAGTAGAAATACGGAGTGCCGTCGAAATGGTACGCGATAACCGTCCCGTCGTCGACGACGCACATGATCGCCGAGTCCTCGTAAATACCGAGTTGCGCGATGACCGGCTGCGGGAAACCGGACCCGATATTGTCGATCTCCCAGAATTTGGGCCAGCCCGGGACAGGAGTCCCGTCGTGGTTGACGGCATAAATGCCGTCCTTATACGTGAATATGATCTCCCTTCTTCCGTCGCGGTCAATATCGTAAATGGCCGGGACGCAACGGCAGTCGTACTCGGGCAGAACGGGGAAACCGTCGACGTGCGACCCGTCAAACCGGAATACGTTCAACCCCGCCGCGGTGCCGACGACTATCTCCTTTGTCCCGGACCCGTCCAGGTCGGCGCAGGCGGCGGTATATGCACCGCGCCCGGTAAGAACCTGGGGCCAGCCGGAGGCAAAGGCCGAGCGGATCACGATCGTGACGGCATCGGAAAGTACCTGCGGACCAAAGAAGCCGTCAATGACGACCGTGTAGTCGCCGGGGTCGAGACCTGATGAATTCCAGAGGAAAATGAGAGAATCGAAATACTCACCCGTCAGGGAGGCAAGCCGGATCAGTGGCTCGCCGAGATGGTTGTACGATATGGTCAGGGAATCCAGGTCGGGCCCGTACACGCTGCCGACAATAGGGATGCTGTAGTCGAATTCTTCGCTGGTCTGAGGATACGTGATCTCCAGTCGGGTCCCGTTGACAAACGTGAAACTCGTCACGTGCTCGGAGCCGAAATCATCGATCAGCCTCAAGTATATGTGGCCGCTGGGATCACCGGAGCCGAACGTGTAGGCGACGGAGTCAACCGGCGGCGTGCCGCCCGACGCCAGCGGCAGCCACGGTCCGGCCTGCGGGTCGAGCGAGTACTCCAGACTCCACCCGCCGGAATAGCCGGCCACGGTGGCGATTTTGACACTTACCTCATCCACGTGCCTCTGGCGATTGACGGGCCAGGCAATAAAAACACTGCCGCCGTCCAGAAGGGCGAGCGAGGCCTCAATATCGAGGTATCCGTAGCCGGTCACCGTGTCCGGACCGGGCAGGCTGTCACCCCGGTTCCACGGATCGAGCATGTCATCAGCACCCAGCCGGAGTAAGGTTTCAAGCTCGTTAAGGGCCAGGTCGGGGCGATAGGACAGCAGCAGCGCCGCGGCTCCGGCCGCCATCGGCGCCGCCATCGACGTCCCGTCGGACAGGTAGTAAAGGCTGTCCTCGCCGATGATGTGCACACCGGGTTCCCCCGCCGCCGTGTACATGTCCGTACCGGCGGCGCGCAGTGACAGGATGTCCTCGCCCGGAGCCACGAGGTCAACGCCCGGACCCCAGGAGGAGAAGGAAGTCATATACCCGTCAGAGTTGCCGGCGGCTACGGCAAAGGCCGAGTCAAAGGCCGCCGGGTACTGGGGGTCGCTGGAAGCGCTGTTGCCTGCCGCAATGGCGACGAAGACGCCGTTCCGTCGTGCAAACGTGATGGCATCGTTGAGCAGAAACGATTCATACGGTGAGCCCCAGCTCAGGTTGATCACGTCCGCGCCGGCATTGACCGCATACGCGATACCGGCCGCACCCACCGCGCTGGTCGCGTTGGGGCGGATCTTTACCGGCATTATCTCCGCAAGCGGGGCCACCCCGACAATGCCGTAGCCGTCGGCGGCCGAGGCCACGATTCCCGCGATGTGCGTGCCGTGCCCGACTATATCAGTGGGATCATTGTCCCCAACGTAGTTGAAGTAATCCAGTGAGTCGCCCGATATGTCATAGCCCAGCGTGTCATCCACAAAACCGTTGTGGTCGTCGTCGATCCCGTTACCGGGAATCTCATCCGGATTTTGCCAGAACCGGTTCTGCAGCTCCGGGTGGGTAAGGTCTGCACCGCCGTCCACGACCGCTACCACCACCGATGCGTTCGGCAGGGGCGGCGTCTCATAGAGAGACGTTAGACCGATGTCGACCCCCGGAGTCCCCTGCTTGGCTCGAAGGCTGTCATTAAATTGCCCGTCACGGCGTTCGATCCCGAGATAAGCCTGCCCATCGTTGTGCAGGTGCCACTGCAACGGGAAAAGGGGATCGGTTGGGAAGCCGAAGAAGGTCAGGACACGGTCCTGCTCGATGTGCTCGACGTTCTCTGCGCCGAGTTTACCAATAATGTCGTCCGGGGAAATGTCACTTTGACCGCTGTAGAACGTGTACCAGCGATCCCACTCGGCCGACCCGGCCAGCTCGGAGCGCACCTTCACCGGTGACAACTGCTCCAAACGTTCTTCGCCGGCCAGAGCCAGTCGAAGCACCGAGGCCTGGGCGCGGGGGGAGAGCTTGACCAGGAATTTCCCGGGCACGACTCCGCCGGCAGGTAAACCCTCGCCTTGCGAACGGGCTGCCGGATTGAGCGCCGTAACCAATACGCTCAGACAAAATATACCCAGGTATTTCATAGCTTTCGTACCCGGTCACCGATAGCCGGATAGGTGACCTTTTCTACTGACGGTCCGGGGCTATACTTTGTGGAAGCATTCGTGCTTAAATATAGTATAGTTAACAGGTTATGCAACCAAAATGTTCCGCCGGGCAGGTCCGGTGGCTCCGAAATCGGTGCGGGGCCGCTTTGAAGAAGGACTGATGACTAGGGGCACGGCGAAAGCGGGGTCGCACTGATAAACAGAAAGTCGATAAGCACGGTCAAGTCACCAATGTCAATATCGCCCGGCGAATCACCGTTCGTGTTGGCCTCGGCGGGGCAGGGGAGAGGATCTCCGGCGATGAACAGGTAGCCGATCAGGCGCGTCAGGTCACCGATGTCGGTCACATCCTGCGGATCGGCATCGATATTGCCCGTCAGTCCGGTGCAGCAGCAGGCATCCCCGGTCCCGTCGTTGTCGGCGTCATCCTGGTCCGGATTGTAGTCCTCCGGACAGTTGTCCACCGGGCAGGTGTTCAGGGCAAAACCCGGGTCGCCGAAACCGTCCGCGTCTTTGTCCGTGCATGTATCACAACTGTCGCCGATTCCGTCGCCGTCGGCGTCGTCCTGGCCCGGATTGTACACGGCGGGGCAGTTGTCCGGCGGGCAGGTAGTGGCAGGAAAACCGGGACTGCCGAGGCCGTCGCCGTCCGGATCGGTGCAAACGTCGCAACTGTCTCCAATACCGTCACCGTCAAGGTCCGTCTGCCCGGGATTATATGCCCCAGAGCAGTTGTCGCACGAGTCCCCCACGCCGTCGCCGTCCGCGTCCGCCTGGCCCGGGTTGGCCATCGAGGGGCAGTTGTCTTCCTCGCACGTGGCGGCCGGATAACCGGGATCACCGTAACCGTCGCCGTCGGTATCGGTGCAGGTATCACAGGCGTCACCGACCCCGTCACCGTCGGCGTCTTCCTGGTGAGGGTTGCTGACATTCGGGCAGTTGTCGAATTCATTGCACTCGTGGTCGTTGTCGCGGTCATCACAAATGTACGCATCGCGAATCGAGACGGTCGGATCACCGAACAGGTTGAGTTCATAGTAGCACCAGCGCATGGCATTCTCGTTGATTCGGAAGAGATTGTCTTCCTTGGAATCCTGGTTGGCGCGGCCGAGTTCGGTCTTCGCCTCCAGCGGGTTATACACGGCGTCCCAGAACTCCCGGGCAAAGCGCTGGGATGGACCATCGGTCGTCTCATGTCCCCCCCAGCCGTACCGGGCGTTCAAAATCGCCGCGAAGGCGCCGTGATCGGTCTTGATCGTCAGGTACTCTCCGTTGCACTCCAGGCAGTCCTGGAGCCAGGGGGCGAAGTCACAGAAATAGTCAAACGCCCCGGCGTGACAACCGATGGAGTAGAGGAACGGGTGGTGAACGTTAGTGAGCTGC
Organism: Acidobacteriota bacterium; assembly: GCA_035529075.1. NCBI lineage: Bacteria > Pseudomonadati > Acidobacteriota > Acidobacteriota bacterium. The sequence goes on from DATKXK010000002.1 coordinate 34,086, forward strand.
TGCATCACTGTTTCCCTGGTCATCTTCATGCATATGTCGGGATTGCAGTGGCCGTAGTGGGAGATAAGATGTACTCCGCGATTGATACGTTCCACGATCTCCGAGACCGGCCATCCCGGTTCCGACGGATCGGGCCACGTCAAGTCGTACAGTTTGTCGATCTCATAGCTGGATGACGGAATGCCGATTGTCGAGTATCCGTTGGCGGTGCAACTGTCCACAAGTTCGTCGAGAAAATTCGCGCCCCAGTCTCCGTCACCGCCGTGGCCTATCCACTCGCCGGGCAGGAGCGCGTCGGCCAGGTAGGGGGTCAGGCAGGTAACGTACTTGATGGTTTTGTCGACAAATCGCCTGGCCTCGGCGGTATCGTCGACCGGCGCCCGGCCCACGTACACTTCGGCCATGAGGTCAACATCTCCGCCGCCTTCGCCGTCGTTCGGCTCCCCCCAGAGAGAGTCGCCGTCGAAGTTGTACGTGCCGTCCAGACACCCGAAGTACAGGTCAGCCGGCATACGATATTCCTGACAGCACCCCGGGTCGCCAATGGCTACCGCCTCGGCGTACAGGTCCACCGCCGGCAGGACATCGTCATCAGCACCGATCAGCACGTACTGGATGCCGTCGCTGAGATACCGGTCCCTGATATAGTCGCGTATCGCCGAAGGGTCCGTGCTTCCCACCTCATCGATGGTGCGTATCTCCGTCGGCACGCCGGTGGTGTCATGAAAGATCTTCAACTCCTGAAAGGCGGGCGCCATTTCGGAGGTGGTGAGTATGAGCAGATCGACACTGCCCGCCCCTTGCAGTCCGGTCTGGTGATAGCTCAGTGCTTCCGGATTGTCCACTCTGTCACGGACTTCGGAGACGTCATCCACTCGATCCCGTAACAACGGGTTCAGCGTGCCGCTGCCCGTGGTATTGACGACTACGCTCATCTGAGGGAAGTAGTAAAGCTCGCCGGTTGACGGGACCCACTGGACCGGCTGGAGTTTCAGTATCAGGATTCGATAGCCTCGGAAGCTGTAGGTGCCTGTTGCTTCATAGGGTGCTTGCGGCCAGGCAATGTCGAGAGAGTAGACGGTGCTATCTGTCAGGGGCAGAGTGATCCCCTGAAGGGGCCGTGAGAGCCTTACGGGATGAGGTACGGGTTCAACGGTAAAGCCGCTGCCGACCAGTACTGCCTCGCCCGGCTCGACTTCGATGTCCGCTGCGTCGGTGCCCGGCGGCAGCAAAATCCGCGCGGCCCGGGCAGGAAGCGCGGGTTGTCCCGGGTTGCCGCAGGGCTGTGCCTGTGGCATGGTGACTCTGTGAAATACCTGCCCGGCCCGGGTGACGGTCTCAACACGCGGTCGTTCCGAGAAGTACTCCAGCGACAGCTTTGCCGTCTCGCCACTGGCCGGAAATGCCAGGATTAGTATGAGAGCAGGAACGATCAGGGAGGGAAACACTCCGCCGAGCGTGATTGTCCGTTTCCTGCCCCCGGGGTTTGATTCCGGTCCAGGGGCGTGGTGACCCGCCAGGGGCGATCGGGTGGGCCTGCGCCGCGCCACCGTAATCCGTTCAGGACCTGCGGAGAGATTCGGGAATAAGTGCCTGCGCATGCCGATGACCTAACTTCCTCGTCGGTGCTGCGTCGGTGGGTGGTGCCGGACGGCGAAGCCCACCGAGCCGTAATCCGGCACGCAGCCTGGCGGTAAGACATACGTACCCTCTAATAAAGTATCGACATAGTTTGTCGTGCTGTCAACTACTTCTTACCGGACGGGGCCGTGCGCAGGATGAAAGAGTCCCGGCACCTGTTGGGGGAGCGGCGGCCGAGGAATCCCCGGGGATTTACTCTGCACAAAGTCCTTGAAGCGCCAGGGACGTCGTTGTATACTGGCAGCAATATGGCCCTTCAGAGTTTCATCATCAATCGTGTTTTTGGGCGGTCCCTCACGTCAACTGTGGCGGGTGGCCCGACATGAAGCAAACCGGCAGGGTTGTTCTCTTACTGCTTTCAGTGTTTTGCCTGGTCCTGGTGACCTACGACCGCGCGTACGCCTATATCGACCCGTCATCAGGCAGCTATTTCCTGCAGTTGCTCCTGGCCGGTCTTCTCAGCGCGCTCTTCGTGCTCAGGATGTACTGGCGGCGAGTCAAGAGTTTCCTTCTGAATCTGTTGTCACGGAGCCGCCGCGCCGAGGGTCATGACTAAGAAGGCGCCTGTGCGAGGTTCGTTTCGAGACCCCAGCGGCTTCGTCTTCTTTCGCGACGGCGTCCTTTACCGGCAGGTCAATCAGCGTTACCGGCGGCATTATGACCACCTGATGACGTCCGGCCTGTACGGGCATCTGGTGGATGCCGGACTGCTGGTGCCGCACGAGCGTGCTGATGATTCACGGGTGCAGACGGCCGAGGCATACCGCGTTCTCAAGCCGCTCATCGTACCGTTCATTTCGTATCCCTATGAGTGGAGTTTCAGCCAGTACCGCGATGCCGCGCTGGCGACTCTGGCTGCACAACAGGCCGCCCTCAGGCACGGTATGTGCCTTAAGGATGCGTCCGCATACAACGTGCAGTTTCTTGACGGTCGGCCGGTCCTGATCGATACGCTGTCCTTCGAGACTTACCGTGAGGGTGAGCCGTGGGTGGCCTACGGCCAGTTCTGCCGGCATTTTCTCGCTCCGCTGGCGCTGATGGCGCACGTCGATCTGCGGCTTGGCCAACTGGCTCGCGTGCATATCGACGGCATCCCGCTGGACATGGCATCGTCGATGCTGCCCCTGAAAACGCGCCTGCGGTTCTCGCTCCTGGCGCACGTCCACGCGCACGCACGGTCGCAGCGACGGTACGCCGATCGCGGCACCAGGACGGCGAAAGGTCGCATGTCGCTCCGTGCTATGGAGGGCCTTGCCGACAGCCTCGTCTCGGCCGTTTCCCGCCTGGCTCCGCGCGGCGGCAGGACAGTCTGGTCGGAATACTACGACCAGGCCAGTTACTCTCAAGCAGCCATGACCCACAAGACCGAAATCGTGACGGAGTACTTAAGCCGTCTCAAACCGGCGGTCGTGTGGGATCTGGGGGCTAACACCGGTCGGTTCAGCCGGCTGGCCGCGCAGGGGGGAAGCTTGACGGTTTCATTCGACAGCGATCCTCTGGCCGTTGAACTGAACTACCGTCGCTGCCGACAGGACAACGAGACGCGCATCCTTCCGCTGGTTGTCGACCTGTTCAACCCCAGCCCCGCTATCGGCTGGGAGAACAGCGAACGCATGTCTCTCGCCGAACGCGGGTCCGCCGATGCCGTCATGGCGCTCGCTCTGGTGCATCACCTGGCCATTGCCAACAACGTGCCGCTGGAAAGACTGGCGGTGTTTTTCGCGGGCCTGGCCGATACCCTGATGATCGAGTTCGTGCCCAAGACCGATTCTCAGGTACAACGCCTCCTGGCTTCGCGGGAAGACGTTTTTGACCGCTATGATCGGACAAACTTTGAGCAGGCGTTCGGACGCCGCTTCGAGTTTGTCGACGTTCGCGAAATACGTGACTCCGAGCGGACCATGTATCTGATGCGACGCCGGTCGGCACGGTAAAAGCCTGCCCCGGCCGGGCTTTGTTCTCCTTGTTCCGTGCCCCCTGTGCCCGTAACTTCAGGCAACCGTATGAGGTCGGCATATGATGAACATCTTTGATTTGGCTTATCACCTTGTCGGCGGACTCGTGTGCCTTTTTCTGGCTTTATTTTCCGTCAGCTCCGTCAGTGAACGAAAGCCCCGGGCGGCAATCGTAGCCGTGACTGCCCTTATGCTGTTCGGCCTTGTCTGGTCCGGCGGCTATTACTTGCTGCGCCCGCCGGGCTGGGTGCCGGCGGCGGCCGTTATCGCAATCCTGCTCCTGGCGGCCCTGTATTTCGCCCCGATCGGATCGAAGGAATTACTGCAAATCGGATCTATCGATCAGAAGTTTGATGAACGCGACGTCGTGTTCGCCAGAGAAGAATATGTACCCGGAACCGAGAAGTATGAGCGCTATTACGGCAGCCACCCCGAAAGGAAGGCCGCCGACGACAAGATGCGCAGCCTGCCGGAATTGTTACGGCCCGGCGGACGGTATTATGATGCCGTCCGCTCGCCCCGCGTGGAGGCTGTCTTCACAGTGATAGAGAGCCTGACAACGGCGGTCGATGGCGACGTCAACGCTGACCGCGCGCCCGTCGATCCCGCTGAAACGGCGCGGCAAGTAAAAGACCTGCTGGGCCGTTTCGGTGCCGGCGAGGTCGGGATTGCCAGGCTTAATCCCATGTACGTATACTCGCACGTTGGGCGCGGGCCCGAGCCGTGGGGCACTCCGATAAACAACGACCATCCTTTTGTCATCGTGTTCACCCTGGAAATGGATTATCACCGGGTCGAGGCAGCGCCTGACCTGCCCATCATCGAGGAATCGGCGTTTCAGTACCAGCGGGGAGCGCAAATATCCATTGCTGTGGCCCGCCTTATTCGTGCTCTCGGCTACCGGGCCAGGGCGCATATAGCCGGCAGCAACTACCAGATAATACTCCCGGCCGTGGCACACGATGCCGGCCTGGGTGAACTGGGGAGAATCGGCTACCTGATATCACCGAAGCTGGGCCCGCGTATTCGCCTGGGAGCTATCACGACCGACATGCCGCTGGCGGTTGACAGGCCGCTGTCGTTCGGCGTACAGAATTTCTGTGAGAAATGCCTCAAGTGTGCCGACAACTGTCCCTCGGCGGCCATTCCCAAGGGGGCCGGGTGCGATGTTCGGGGCGTGAAGAAGTGGCCGCTCGATGCCGAAAGGTGTATCCACTACTGGCGATCGATCGGCACCGACTGTGGTCTGTGCATGAAAGTCTGCCCGTACAGCCATCCCCCGACGTTTGTCCACAACCTCGTCAGAGCCGGTATCCGGCGTTCATCGCCGGCCCGCACGATATCCCTCTACGGGGATAACTTGCTGTACGGCAAGCGCGTCCGTAACTTCGTATAACTTCGACCCGGCGCCCGGGTAATCCGGGAAAGCTTCCGACCGATAATATCAATAATAATAACTTGACCGCATCGATCGCCCACGAGTAGACTAAACCGATGGCCCGATCAAGGAGGATGAAGGATATGGTTACCGAAATCAGGCGAAACAACTGGGCGCGTTTCTGCCGGAAGTTCAATGCCGGCAATCAATACCGGCAAGCGACCGTTAACCTCGGACAGAAGAGCAAGGGGGAGGTTGAAATCAACCGCGACGCCCCGTTGATGGGAATCGCCATTGGCAGGAAAGGCCGGCTGATCGACAGCATTGACGTGTTCACCGGCCGCTACGATCCGGAGAACGTCACGCAACCGGCCGTCTCAGTCCGGGAACCGGTCAAAGTCATGCTGGAAACGACCCCTGATGGTACCGACAACCGCCTCAGCGTTGAAAGCAAGGACGGAACCAGGGCCAGCATCATTCTCTCAGGAGAAAGCAGCCCCCAGCGGTACCGCAACTTCGTTGAAAAGGTAGCCTATACCCTCAGCGAACGGCGCGGCTTTGTCCCTGGGAATGACGTAGACGACTGGTGCGAGGCTGAAAACAGGGTCCGTGAGGCTCAACTGCAGTTTACCGGCTGATCACGGCTCTGCACGGAACGAATGCTTTACTGCGCCCGTGGGGCAGGCTGCTTGACGACTGGTCACGGGGGTGCGGCTGGACAAGCCGCCACAGGCGCAGGCCGGTCCGACACCCGGGCCGTAAGGGCAGGGGGCTGTTGCCGCGCCTGCTACTGCCAGGGGTAATTCTGTCTTTCGACGCAGTAGCCTCCCGAGGCGCAAGCCGCCAGGTCGACGGTAAACTCAAGCTTCTCGTCGCCTTCAGCCAGCAACGGCTCCGTCACGACGATCTTATACTTCCCCGGCCTCAGATCGCGGATTTCGTATTGGACGTCAAAGAGACAAAGGCAGAGGCATCCCCCCTCGAACAGGGAATCCTTCTCAGTTATCCGGATCACACCGCCGTCAACGGAGATCTCGGCAGTAATGACGGGGCAGCAATTGAATCCGGCGTTTATGTGATTCAGTTGCAGTACGCTGCTGCCGTCATATTGATATTGGATACAGTCCTGGGTTGCCGGTGTGTGTGCGGCCACATGCGGTTCAAACTCCTTGCAGTCGGTGGAGCCGACCAACTGCCCGCTGGGTGCGGGCGAAAGATTCCACGGGTAGAAGTCTCTCTGGATACAGTAGCTGCCTGACGAGGAAGGGGTAAGAGATACCGAAAACTCCAGCGGCTCGTCACCCTCCGCCTCATTGACGTAAGGCTCAACCATCTTCAGGACGTAGTCACCGGCAGGGACGTCCGGTATCACATAGTCGGCATCGAAAAGGCACAGACACCGGCACCCCTGTTCCGACTCTCTCTCCGTTATCGTGATAACCTTGTTCTTGACGCTGACGTGCGCAGATATCTCTCCCGGACAGCAGTTGAACGCCGCGTTGACGTGCTGAATATGAAGAGTGTCGCCCGGACCGTACTGGTAGACCACACAGTCGCTGTCGGACTGTATGATCTTGTCGGCGTCTCCATCGCTGTAGATCTTGCATTCACCAATGGTGCCGGAGATGTCAAAAGCTATGTTGTCAGTTGAGGTTGTAGGTGCTGATTTGTCGTCCTGGCAGCCGCCCAGCAGAAGCAGCAGGGCGACAGCGGCCATGCCGACGGCTGCCCTTCCCGGGCGAGCCCGGCCGGCTGAGTACTGTCCGATTCCGGTCATATTACACCTCCCCGTATCGGGTCATTTATAAGTCGTATAAAGTGACGTGAGCAGCAGTATCTTTGTGCAAGCCGCCGTTCACGGTGACTGAGAACCTGACCGCCTGGCAACCCGCTGCCTCCGGACTTTATACGTCTATACTGAAAATATAACCCTTTCCGGGGAAGACAACACTTAATTCAGGTCAAATCGGAGAGGAATTATCCGGTTTATAAGCCGGACGGCCCTTATCATCAAGCCGAAAGCCTGAAAAAAAGAAGTCCAGCCGGACGTTTTCAAAGCTCATACTTATGCATTCGCCGGTACAGGGAAGCCCGTGTCAGGCCCAGTTCCCGCGCGGTCCGGCTGACGTTGCCGCGATGCTTTTGGCTACTCCGTATCCGGCGAGGATTGTCCAATGCAATCGCTCGCCCTGATATGTACAGTCTACGCGGGGGGAGAGGAGTTGTTGCATTCGTGGCTGCCGGGGATGGGTGGTAGGGTTGGTACCTGTTTGAAGATGAGAGGCTGATGATCAGTTGCAGTAGGGCGGAACCCCTTGGCGGTCCCGCCGCATAGCCTCGTAGGTCGGGTTCCGAGTCTGGTAGGTCGGGTTCCGAGTGACGCGAAAGTCACGAGAAACCCGACAATTGCCATTTGACATTTACAGGGAAGGGTGTCGGGTTTTTCGTCGCCTTCGGCGTCTCCGAACCGGACCTACGTGTTGCTGGCGCAAACTACCACTTGTGCGTACAATCGCTAACGATTCCATATTTGGCCGTTGTCGTCACCGATGGTCGGTCGTCGGCGGAATTGAGAAACCAACCACCTTCTGCGATGAGCTTAATGCGAAGATAGCCCTTCTCGGTTTCCTTTTGGACGACAACGCATTCCGGCGGATCATCCGGGATGTCCACCGTCTGGTCACCTTCCCCATCGACTGTCCGGTCGGCGAATATGCCTGACCAGCTGGTATTTGAGGTGACTTCGCATTTGTAATCGATCCCACAGCCAGCCAGCAGAATCAGGCACAGACAGCACAATAACAAAAGCCGCATAGATACCCTCTGCTCTTACTACATCATCTTGAACAGCCCTGATCTCGTCAGGGAAAAACCATGAGCATTTGTACAGTATAGCCGGTAGCAGTGCGGTGGGAGTCTTTCGGTTACGGCCCCTACGGCATTATATAGCAGGTGGTCCACGGCCTGTCAATGGGAAAATTCTCGGTTGCGGGTCAGGGGAATCGACAGTATCTTGTGGAGTCAAACAAGGGGAGGGGTTGTGAGTTATTATGAATGCGCAATGGTCTTGCTTACGGTCGCAGGATTGATCGGCCTGTTTTTGTATGTCAAGAAGACCACCGCTATTGCCAAGGCTACACAACTACACAACGAACTTATCAGTAAACCGGCAGTGACTGCAGAGATCGTTTCATATTCGCCTGAGTCATTTGAAGGAATCGACTTATTGCCATTCGAGTGTGTCCGCATAGCCATAGAGAACCACACCAAAGTACACGCCAACATTAAGATCAAGCTCAAGTATCTCTTACGCACCGGAGATTCTAAAGATTTTGCACAGTTCGATGTCGGTGGCAATTACGATGGGCAAGCCGTTTGGAATTTAGCAGCCAAGGCCAAATTCATTGGTCATCTCGCGCTACCGGGGTTATCCAGTAAAGAGATTACTTCGAGTGACGATTTGATCGTAGGTATTGCTCTCGAATCATCACCATTCAACAGGGACGCGTATCAGGCCAACCCGTCGACTCAGTACAAATGGATGCATCTTACGAAAGAGTGGGCACAATCGCCCGTGCCCAGTGAATAAGCGTTTGGTTTAGATTACACGCTCAGTCCTCGTAGGTCGGGTTCCGAGTGACTCGCAAGTCACGAGAAACCCGACAATTCTCATGTGCTAATAACGACCTGGTGCTTCTTAATCTGGGGGAAGGGTGTCGGGTTTTTCGTCGCCTTCGGCGTCTCAGAACCCGACCTACGTCAACTCGTCCACGCGCTGTCAATGGGAAACTTCTCGGTTGCGGGTCAGGCGGTTCGATAGTATCTTCTGGAGTCAAACATGGGGAGGGCCATATGAGGGCTATCGCACTGCTTGCTACGCCAGTTGTATGCTGTTTACTGCTGCTTGGGTGTGCCGCCGGTCCGGGTGTCACGCCGGGCGAAAAGAACGCGCCAGTCGAACGTCCAATTCACGCGTCGTTCGGAGAGGTATACAGAGCTGTGGCATCTGTGCTCGCCGAGTACAATTTCCCTTTTCAGCACACAGATGAAACGCTGGGGATCATCCGTACCGAGTTCACCGAATACAAAGCTGGGGCAAAGGGCTTCTGGGCTGGACTATTCGCTGGCTGGAAAGACTTCCGTATGCAGATTAACGCTCAAGTCAGCGCAGAATCCGACAGTACCAGTCTTCTGCACCTATACGGGAAAATGAAATACAAAGAGAGCGGTCTATTCAAGGACAAGGAACGTGAGGAGAACATCCGGGTTGGTTCGGACAGCTACAGACAAATGGAGGAAATCGCAGAGTTAATCAAAGAGAGAGCCGAAGGCACGGACCCGTCCTCTAACTGACCAGACCAGATTCCTTTTGACAAGCGGATGGGGGAGTCCTCGTAGTCCTCGTAGGTCGGGTTCCGAGTGACTCGAAAGTCACGAGAAACCCGACAATTGCCATTTGACATTTACAGGGAAGGGTGTCGGGTTTTTCGCCGCCGTCGGCATCTCAGAACCCGACCTACGTGTTACCATAGTCGACCATTGAATAAGAGAAAACAGTGCGGCAGGAAACGGGGGTAATCGCAATCCAAATACCGGGGGGCGGAATCGAACCGCCGACCCCCTGTTCCACAGATTGAAGGTCACCTCTCTTAAAGGCCCGAATCTAAAGCCTTTACCACCAGAGAGGGGTGACTGCGAATGCAACACCATCCATTTAGGCGATTAGAG
>DATKXK010000003.1 GCA_035529075.1 Acidobacteriota bacterium
CACTACAACACCAGGCGTCCGCACAGTTCGCTCAGGTATCGTCCGCCGGCTCCCGAAGCGATTCAACCACCCAACCAGCTTGACAAAAATGTTATGATAGGACTAACTTAGGAAGTGGTACAACAACCGGGGGCACGTCATTGGTGGTGCTACTGGTTGGACTAGTCTTTCCGGTAGCGGCTCAGGCAAGGTGGCAAATTGACGCCGAGACCGGGCTGGCTGTCAGCGGGTACAATAATGTGCGAATCCCCGGGAATACCGGTACGAAGTTCTCGCTCTCGCGCGATCTTGATATCGACCAAACCGTATTCTGGCGGGCACGATTTTCCCGCATGTTTGGCGACAAACACAGCCTGTCTATACTGATTGCACCCCTGACCTTCAACGCGGAAGGCAGACTGGAGAAGGACCTCAAGTTCGCAGGAGGTGAATTTGCCTCCAACACGTTTGTGAAAGCGAAGTACAGATTCGATTCGTATCGACTGACGTATCGCTACGATTTCTATCGTCGCGATAGATTGCGCCTTGGAATCGGTTTTACTGGAAAGATCAGAGATGCCGCGATTGGCGTCGAAGGTGGCGGGCAGAAAGCTGAGAAGACCAATACCGGTTTCGTGCCGCTGATCAACTTCCGAGCCCAGTGGACGATCAGTTCGCGCTTTGGAGTTCTTCTTGATGGCGACGCCTTGGCCGCCCCACAAGGACGGGCGGAGGATGCTCTTCTGGCGCTAACCGCAAGCACCTCAAAGAATCTGCAATTCAATATTGGTTATCGCCTTCTTGAAGGGGGCGCCGACAACGCTGAGGTTTACACCTTTGCACTAGTGAATTATTTGGTGTTAGGCGCGACCTGGAGATTCTGATAGGCAATGATGAAGTCACAGACTTTGGTGTGTCGGTGGAAAGTCAGCACGTGCTGGCAATCGGAGGAAAAAGACCATGATCAAGCTCTCTGAAACGTCTGAAACGAGCCCTGCAGGTCAGATCATTGCCCTGTTAGCATGGGTGGGCCTCTGTTTTCTTACAGCTTGGGTTGGTTCGAGATTCACACCGGGTGAGTCGTATCTTCAACTCCAGAAGCCATCATGGACGCCACCGGGGTACCTTTTCGGGCCGGTATGGTCAATTCTCTATTTAAGCATGGGCGTTGCTGCATGGTTAGTTTGGAGACGGGCAGGATTTTCTGGGGCAAGTCTCGCCCTGACACTGTTCGTTGTGCAACTTGTGCTTAACGGAATGTGGTCATGGATATTCTTCGGCATGCAGAGGCCGGGATTGGCGTTTGCAGAAATCTTGGCGTTATGGTCGATGATACTTGTAACTATGATAGCCTTCTGGCGAGTGAGCACCACCGCTGGCATGCTTTTCTTGCCGTATCTTGCCTGGGTATCATTCGCCGCATTCTTGAACTACTCTATCTGGCAATTAAATAAGAGCGGTTGATGGCAAGCTCTCACGGCATTTCGACTACCATGCAAATATAGTAAACGTAGACCTAATATATTGGAGGTGGGGGGAATCGAACCCCATACTCGCGTTGCAGCACAAGGACTTACACCCTATTGTGGCCATTTTGTGACCGTTTTTTTTCACCTTTTACTCTTCTTTCCGCGACGAATAGCTCACCCTGATATAGTACACTGAATCCCTTTTCCACCAGGTATAAATACCTGTCCAGATCGATAATCGCTCTGCAGATATCACTGTCGGCAGAATGTCTCGCAACCGCCTGGAACTCATCTGGGGTGCTCACACTCCTGCCAGTCTCACTTCTGGGATAGGTATTGCGAGAGTACTTGTCCGAGAAGTAATAGCCGGCGTATTTGGCACGGCTTCTCATTCTCCCATAGACCCAGTTCTTGAATCTGAAGAAGCGGTTGACGCTGTTAAAGCGCTTTATGACTGAGACGTTTCCACCGATGTTGTCGTGACAACAGGTCCGACACATTAGATACCTGGCTTGAGAGTTTATGGCGTAATCCTGAGCCGCATCCGAAACAGCACCGCACGCTCCAAAAAACACAACGGCCGTTGGCTGCACACTCAATTGCGGTGTGAAGATACTATCTTTCACGAATGAGTAGTTTTCAGGAAAGCGAAAGCCTCTCACAAGCTGGTAAATCCGATTCCAACGTGGGTCGATATCTGTTCCGATGACCCTGACACGTGTGAGCCGTGAAGCGAGATCACTTGCATGCCATCCAGCGACACATGCAGGATTGACGATAGTTGTGACGGCTGAATCGCGATCGGATAGCAGCTGGACAATGATGTTCTTCAAGTAAGCGTCTCGCCGACCGCGGAAGTGCTGACCCCAAAAGGATGTGTAGGGGAAATACTTGCTCGGAAAACCAGGGAACTTTCTATTCCACATCTCTGTCAGCGAACCGGTGTGCAACTCCATTCCTCTCCGCTCCGCGTCCAGCTTAATGATATGCCCCTGCCGAAACAACTCAAGCAGCCCTGCAAGCGCCGCCAAGGGCGTTTCGCGATCATCATGTGATTCGTCAGCCGTCATGGACCAGAATCCTCAATCCAGTAATGAGCTTTCTTTGTAAGACAAGTATTTCCGCTCTACATTGCAACCCAAACTGGGGCAGGGTCAACTGTGACCAAATTGTGACCGTTTTTCACGCGTAAAAGTGAGTATACCTTGGTACAAATGCTGTTGTCTGCGCCTGTGCTCACTGCTTCCAGTTGAGCTTAACGAATCTCGGATAGTAGATATTCGTGTCTGCAATGATCGTCTCAATGGGTCCATTGGTGTTGTAAGTGATTATCAGGTCGGCCCCCACGATCTCAGGGTGAGCCTTGGCCGCATAAATCATGACATCTGGCACCGGCTTTTCAGGCGGTTCAAATACCAGTTGCAGCTCCGACCATGGCCCGGTTAATGCGGGTGCGGTGCGCATCATGACATCAGCAGCACCGAATCCAACAGTCTGAATGGCCACATAGCACTCATTTATGTCGTCATAGACTACAGACAGCTCCGTTGCGCCGTCGGCAAAGATCGCTGGCGGCTTTGAACGGAGTTCTGCATCGAGAACCCAGGCGGAACTGTCGCCCACCCACCACTCAATGGCCGCTGTTGAACCGATCAGCACACTGTCGGTATGCCAGCGAGAAAGAAACATCGACGCATCACTCGGATCCTGGACGTCCACATTCAACAAGTACACATAGGGTTGACGAACAAGGGGGGCTGCTCCGAGCATGATTCCAAACTGAGTCTCCGGAAGGGTCAAGCACGTAATAGTCCATTCTAGCGGATCCCCACCAATGTGATCCACCAGGAAAGCGGCATGAGGAAAGTCATCACACTCCCTGAAGCCAAGTCCAGAATCACTGGGGCAGAGATGCATTAGGAAGACTAGCAAAGAGCTGTCAATCCTCACAGCGTTACCTGGCCAGTACCAGCTAGTGTCATCGTGTGGAAAGTAGGCGCTCGGGGTCTGTTCTGTACCTCGCCTGTATACCTTGAAGCCAGCTGTTGACGGATCATAGCCTGTCTGAATCCCCAGACAATTGCGGATCATGGTGACACAACAGGAGTCTCGAACATATGGCGGAGCAACGGCGACGTAGCTGTCAGCGAATAACCAGAGTACGCGGCCGTCACCCAGGTCGACCGAAGATGCACAGTCGCCACCGCGCCAACGAGAGTCGGCATAGAACATCCGTTGACCAGCGTCCCAGGGAGTGCCGGTGAATGCCCGACTGTACCCGGGGGCTTCACCGGCCACCACGTTCACAGGAACTACGGACAACAGCAACACCGAAACGGCAAGGATCCAGAGTGACTTAGAGGTCATAACCATCATTTATCATCAGCCTTAGTAGGTCGGGTTCCGATTCTAAGAAATACAATCGCGAGAAACCTGACAACCAAAAATGCCATATTTGATATTTCGATGTTACTGCATTTGACAAACGATCCTGAGGTGTTCCCCCGCCGCTGTCCGAAGCTTTTTCGCTTAACGCGATGACTCAGTCTGGTACTATATAGGCTATCGCCGGAGAATCGTTGGCAAAACCAACAAAGTTGGTGTCAAAAGGACTTCCCTTATCTTGACGACTCAGTCTGAGACGCCATTGATCATTGGTGGAGTATCGTTGGCAAGACCAACAAAGTTGGTGGAGGTGGGGGGAATCGAACCCCCGACTCGCGTTGTGGCACAAGGACTTACACCCTATTGTGACCGTATTGTGACCATTTTTTCTGGGCTCTCTTTCAGAAACACTATCTGTTCTTCAGCACATATCTAGTGTGGGATCGCAAAGAGTACCGGCTGTTATTAACGCCGTCCGCCAAATGTTCGGCCAGCCAGTCAGACCAGATGCAACTCGAATATTCGGATAGACCGGGGAAAACACGGAACTCGGGCAGCGGTCTCGTCGTATTTAAGGCTGGAATAGACCCTACATGAGGAATGAGAGTTATGCTAAAATCAAACTGCATAGCAATGGCATGTGTGATTATCTTTGCGTCGACTAGTGCAATGGCCAACGGTCCGGTACTGGACACAAACCTGAGCATCTTTGAAGATCTCATCGGCAAACAGTGGGAAGGTCATTTCGAAGACGCTGATGAATCAATGACTCTCTATATGAATTGGGAGCCGATTATTGACGGTGCAGCTGTCCAGATGAGCGGATCGTCAAGCAGCTCAGATATGACACGACGAAATATATACTACTTTGATCGGGCAAAGAACCTGGTCACTTTCCTAGCGATGACGTCAAACGGATATGTGGGCACTGGCACCGTAAGCTTGCAGGATTCAGTCCTGATTTTTCTTGGCCAGCAGGTATGGCCCGACGGAAGTGTGCATGACACGGAGTCACAATGGGAGTTCCTGTCGGATGGCAACGTGAGGGTTATTGCAGGCCACAAGATTCTCTACACCCCGGTGGATTCAAAGTAGGGTCAGGCTACTGAGACAAGGCCGTACGACATAAAGATGGAGAGTCAGGGTGGCTAGACTGATTGCACTGTATCGCGGCCAGGTCGTGACCAAGACGCTCGATCGGGAGTCGATCAGGAAGTTCGCCAAAACCACCCACCGATTCCGTGCGATCGTTATCTCTGTGGTCGTTACTCATTCCATCTTTCCGGAACGTGCTACCATTGCCTGAATGCGGCTATCCCAGTCGTTCATGATCTCCTTGAAGCGCGGCAATCCCCTGAGTGGATCAAGGTCGGGATCGACCTTCGCCCACCAGAGTACCAGATGGCCGCGCTCTACCGCTGTCTGCAGCCAATGAAGCGCTTGGGTCGTATCACTTAAGACGGAATAGAGGCATGCTGCACAGTATGCAACTTGGGCATTTTCAGGTTCCAACTTGATGGATCGCCTGATTTCGCTGATGGCCTCATTGCGTCTCTCGGCTCTGGCTAACGCCAAAGCACGAAATGGCAATATCCCCTCACCCATATATGCAAGTGAACCAAGACCGTAATCCCCCCGCGCCAGGTAAGTCAAACTTCGGATGGCGTCTTCAAGGTAAGGGATAGAATCACTTAGGCCGTTTGCCGCCGCCATCTGGGCCCTCCTGTAATGGATCGATCCCCAATAGGTCGTCCATGAGCCACGGGTAGTCAGTTGTCCGAGCGACTTCACGGCCTCCTTGGTCTGGCCACTGGCATACTGAAGGAGCATCAGTCGCTCCGTCGCCGCCATATCTGGTGGGATCAATCCGGATTGGGCTTCCTCCGCCAGTCGCAGCGCGGAAGTCAGGTCTGGTCTCGATATTGCCTCCAGCTGCGCGATATCCATCAATATATCAGGTTTGACAATTGCGGCAGCGGTCGAAGCGAGATTCTCGAGTATGAATCTTGCGCTATCGAGCTCCCCTTTCTGTCTGTAGCAATATGCCATGTCAGTTATAAATTCCGCCATACGGGTCGCTTCCCCACTTTCGAGATACAGAGCATAAGCAGCCAGCGCTTCATCATATTGACGCATCGACTGGTAGTAAGAGGGTGCAACTTCGGCCCAGTGGTCCAACCCGGATTTATAGTCAGGCGATTGTACTTTCATGCTGTCAAGATACCTTCGGATTTCATCATGTCGACCTTCAGAGCGTAGAATTGCGACTATCCAGTGGGCCGACGACCAGGAGTCCCTGGCCTTGCGGAAGTTGTCCAGAGCCGACTCCGAGTCGCCCGTTAACCACTGCGCAAATGCCAGGCGGGTCAGTATCTCGTGGCTTTCTTTGAGGGCAAGGGATCGTCGATAGACAGCGATGGCCTCGTCATACGAGCCTGCTATGCACAGTTCTTGAGCCAGATAATAGAGAATTGCGGCATTGTCAGGGAATTCTGCCGCGGCTCGTTTCATTATGTCCAAGAATTCTTGCCGTCTATTGAGTGGCCCAAGCTGCTGCCCAAGGAAGTAATAGTAACGCGCGACTCCGGGTGCTCGCCGCGTTGCCTCGATGGCAAATTCCGCAGCTTTCTCGTATTGCCGCTCTCTATAAAACGAAAGTGCGATGGAAGCAGGGAGAATATTCGATCCTGGTCTAGCCTTCATTGCCCGATCATAGAACCGCATGGCATCCTCAAAGCGATTCAGAGCCGTATATACCGAGCCGGCTGACTCCAGCACCCTCCCTGAGTTCGGCCGCAATGCTACGGCCCGTTCGACCGCCAGTATTGCTTTCTCCGGCGTATCTCCGATTCCCTCAGAGGAAGATTCTTGGGATAGTCTTTCTGCATATGATCTGGCCAGCAGAAGATAAGGCCAGACACGATTTGGGTTACGTTGTACCGCCTCCTCGATAACGCTCATTGCGCCGGCGTAATCCTCTACCCATACTAGGTAGTAATAAAGTTCTTCATAAGCTTCCCAATTGTAAGGGTATCTTTTCACAAAGTCGCGGAGAAGATCTTCGGATTCTCTTATACTGCCTCTGTAGAACAATTTATCACTTAGTTTGACATATCCGGTTGAATGATCTGGCCTCACTGAGATGGCGAGACGATATAGACTGTCGGCGCTTTCTCCACTGTGCCTCTCTTCCTCTAGCTCACCCAAGTCGATATAGGGGCGATCATGTCCAGGATTGATTCTCTCGGCAGACCGAAAGGCGTCGAATGCAGAATCATAGAGACCCATCGATTGATACACGTTGCCCTTCCCGCAGAATGCATCGACGCTTGGCCGGAAGCTCAGAGCTGTATCATACATAGACCCGGCTGCTCTCAATCGACCTTGTTGATAGTAAATGTCCCCGAGATGGACGTACGGTTCATCCCAATCCGGCCGCAGATCCCGTGCTCTCTCGGACGCTTCGATGGCGCCAGTTATGTTGTCTTCCTGAAGATATAGTTCGGCCCGCGATTCGTAAGCCTCGGCAAGATTCGATTGAAGAGATAGTGCCTTCTCAATTAAGACCTCAGACGAATCCAGCCAATACTCGTCGTAATCGAAACGCTCCTTGTACCGCTGTACAAACACATCTGCCAAGCCGGCCAGTGCCAAGGGATAATCCGGGTCACTTTGCAGGGCTCGTTCAAACTCCCGCTCGGCAAGCTCATTGTCCCTGAACGTAATGTTGTAATAATAGTGGCGCCCCCGGAGATAATGGTCATACGCCCCCGTATTATCGGTCGGTTTGACTGCCATCGCAGCCTTTTCGAGAGGAGTCAGCCGGATTTCGAGAGCCTGAGCAATCCTCAATGACACTTCATCCATAAATTGGAATATCTCGGTAAATTGCTTATTGATCTGATCTGACCAAACGACCTTGCCCGACTCCCTGTCGATCAACTCGACATTGATTCTGACCAGGCTGTCCTGGCGAAGAAGTGAGCCGCCCAGAGCATACTGAACTTTCAGACGTGAGGCTATCTCCCGCGGCAATAAGTTCTCTTTGGCCAACCGACGGATATCGGCGCTGCTGGCAACTTGGACTCCCTCCAATTGCCGCAACTTAATTGAGAGATCCTCGGCCAATCCGCTGGCTAGATAGGCATCCTCCGCCGCGCCGACGTTATCAAAATCCACCACGGCAATAGATTTCGCGGCCACCGCCGAGGGACTCAGCCACGACGTAAGCTGCAGGCTGCCCCAGACAACTATGATCAGCACCGCAATGCCTGCCAACCAGGCAAGCCGTGGCACTTTCTTCTTCGGAATCGCCACGCTCTCCGAGGATACCAGCCGTCTCAAATCGGCCAGCATGCCCGATGCCGTTTGATAGCGGGTCTCCAGATTCTTCTCCAGAGCTCGATCAACGATTTGCTGAAGTTCCCCCGTAACGCCGGACTTAAATCGGGCGATTGGTTCCGGTGTTGAATCGGCAATCGCTTTGACGACGGCGGCATCGTTGTCCCCTTCGAAAGGACGACGACCAGTCAGCATCTCATAAAGTATCACGCCCACCGAAAACAGGTCCGAACGATGGTCAACGTTTCTACCTACTATCTGCTCCGGCGACATGTAGCCGACTGTTCCAAGTGTCGAGCCGGTCTTGGTCAGTCTATCCTCACCTGAGACCATCGCCAGACCAAAGTCAAGAATGCGCGCCCGGTCCTTGGTATCAATTATGATATTCGCCGGTTTGATATCGCGATGGACAACACCCGCTGAGTGAGCTTCATGCAGACCTTCGCAGATCTGCATCGCCAGACGGATTGCTTCGTTTGTAGATAGTCTGCCCTGCTTGATGACCGTACGCAGCGCCTCGCCCGGCACATGCTCCATAGCAAAGAACGGCCTCCCGTTGAATTCGCCGACTTCGTGGATAGTAACGATGTTCGGATGGTTCAGCGCAGCCACCGCTCTAGCTTCACGCGTGAACCGCGCGCGCATATCGGCATTCGATGCTGCGTGAGCAGGCATGAATTTGAGAGCGACGTTTCGTTCGAGATCAGTGTCTTCGGCCAAGTACACCTCACCCATCCCACCGGCGCCGATCTTCTCGACAATCCGGTAATGCAACACCTTCGTTCCCTTAGTCAGGGCTACAAATGATTGTGTCCGATCATTGTCAGAATCAGCCATTACCGCCCTTCCTTCATTCGGGATTTCAAAAAGCTTCTTAGAATCAAGTCTTCAACCAGTTTCTGGATGCTCGTATCCTCCTGGACAGCCTTTATTTTTAATCGCTTGTGAGTCTTATCATCCAATCGAATGTGAATCATTCGATCTTTGGTATGTGCGTTAGATTCCTTCTTCATTCCAGTTCGATTCTACTGATAGTTTATGTGCCACAAATATAACAATATATCAATCACTAAGTAAAGCACAAATAGGCTTATATGTGAGACTATGTTATCTGTGTTCAGTGTGACCAAATCGTCTCCAAAATGGTGTTACGTTATTCAGTGTTATTGGGGGATATAGACTTACAGAGGCAGGGGTGGGGGGTATGATACCCCCGTCCGGTTTATAAGCTGTTGAATTGTATCGAGTTATCTTAATGGAGGTGGGGGGAATCGAACCCCATACTCGCGTTGCGGCACAATGGCTTACACCCTATTGTGACCAGATTGTGACCGTTTATTTGGGTCCTTACAGGACACACTAACGAAGTTGCGCATTGTGATGTAAAGCGCTACTTCGACTTACTTAGCCTTTCTAATGCTGCCTGCGCATCGGAATACCCCTGATTCAGTTCAAGACATTTCTCGTGACATCCTATTGCCTTTTCGATCTCACCCATCTGCTCATATGCGACACCTTTTCGCCACCAGGCCGCAGCTGCCGAGGGGTTCGTTGTACTATCCGCAAACTCGATATATCGGTCAAGCAACTCTATCGCCCGAGCCTGCTCAAATTTACCTAAGAGCCGGGTCCGGGCTGCCTGGTAAAGAGACGGCATATAAGGCGGATCTGTCTGTGCTCCTTTCTCGAAATAGGTCACTGCATCGCTATAGTTGCCTCTGTCCTGACAGAGCATGCCCCGTCGATAGTCTCTATCGTACTCTGATGCTATGGTGTAAGGAAGTCCCAGCAGCATACAGTCTATCTTGTTAGCCAGTTCAGTTGCGGCTCCCTCATAGTTGGAAAGTGCAATTATCGTATAGCCCTTCTCAGGGTAACGCCGTAGCTCAGAGTTGAAACCGCCGGAATTCCCACCGTGATAAATAACTTTGGTACCACCGAATGTAACGACGATCCACCCAAGACCGAACGGGGTATCCTCAAACGCCGTGAACATGATATCCTTGCTTTCCTCCCTCAGCAATTCTTCACCATAAAAGGCCTGGTCGAATTTTAGCAGGTCGAGAGCACAGGTGTAGATGCCTCCACCGGTATAGGCTGACGGCTCGTCCAGGACCCGCAAATATGACTCGCCGTCATCTGCTAGCCGGTAGGCCGTGGCGCGGTGCTCTAGCAATTCCCCGCTGATTAGGAAATCGGTATTGTTCATGTCCAGAGTCGCCAGGATCCGCTCCTTGAGAACTTCCTGAAGCTTCTTGCCAGCAGTTCTTTCAATGATGCCCATGGCAAGTAGGAAACCAGTATTTGAATACCTGAGCCGCTGACCGGGAACATATTTAACCGGCTCTTCCAATCTGAATACTAACGGAAGCACATCATCGATACTGGAGTAGTTGTCCGCATTTGCCCGGTATTCCGCATCATCACGATAGTCACCGAGCCCTGTACTGTGATTGAGCAGATTCCGCACGCAAACTTCGTTGGCCGCTTTCCACGGACATTCGGGGTAGAACTTCGTCAAGGGATCATCAAGAGATATCAGCCCTTCCTGACAGAGTTGCATAATGACGGTCGAAATAAACGTTTTCTGTATCGAACTTATGTTGAACTTGGTCTCCAGCGTGTTAGGTATTCGGTACTCTTTATTTTCCTCACCAACCCCCCTGGCATATACAATATCACCATCTTTGGCGACCAGGACCGCTCCGGAGAAGAGGTCCCAGGCCTCCTCCGCCTTCACAATCTCCTCAATTCTCTCGCGAACATCGGCCTGGCCGAAAGCCAACGTTGCGCCAATCAGCCACACCAAAATCGTAAAGCCAGTCCGGCTCAATATTAATACTCCAGTCCCAGTCATACTGGCTCCTTCTGTTTTTATTGATTGCATTTGATTCCTCACCAGGCAAAGTACGCTTCTCTTCTCATCGCCTTGCGGCCTCACTTGAACTTCGTTGGTAAAACCTCGGTCTCAACTTTGACAAAACCTATCTTTTCGTAAAGTGCTTTGATTAAGTCGTACGAACAAGGAAAGTCGTTCCCGGAATTATGATAATCCTTTCCCGGCCACCACTTCTCGGGAATCTTGATACTTCATTATTGCATTACGAAAGCTATCGAAAACAGTTGCCCCTCAGCGGGCACCAGTAAAGGTGGTCCCGCGTCAAATGATGGAATAGACTCCATACGCTATTCAAAAAAACCAGCATGACCAACCGGGGTTTTTGCGATCAGGGCAGAGTGGCGCTATTTGATTCTATTGAAGGATATAGACTTACAAAAGCGGGTGGGGGGTACAATACCCCCGCCCGACTTGTAACTTGTTGATTTGTAACGGATTATACAAATGGAGGTGGGGGGAATCGAACCCCCGACTCGCGTTGTGGCACAAGGACTTCCACCGTATTGTGACCAAATTGTGACCGCTTTTCCATAGATCTATCGTGGCCTTTTCTGCTGAATTGGCTACCATGCTTCCCTTGGCTCAATATTGCTTATGGGGACTGGTAGAATCTACTAGCAGGTTCCGGCCTGCAATCAATCAACTTGGCGGCACTTGTCTGACCACCCCGCCTTAATAGTGGATAAATCGACAGATCGTGAACATATTGAACGCTATGACAAAGGCCGATGACATTCTGTGTGAGCAGTTGCAGAAACTGTTGCACAACCTAGTTTCTAAGGGGAAAATACCGCATGCTGTCTTAGCAGTTAAGAGTGGTGACGGTTCTTTTCAGTGGATGGGAGCAGCTGGAGAGGCAAGACCCGGTGGACCACAGATGCAGCCAGATACTCCTTACTTCATTGCCAGCATTGATAAATTGCTGACCGCGACAGCCATTCTCAAACTTTATGAACAAGGTAGCATCGTTTTGGATGAACCGATTTCTGCCTATCTTTCGGAAAACCTCATCGGCGGTCTAAATAGGTGGGGCGGAAAGGACCACACCAACATCATCACAATCAGGCATCTCTTGAGCCATACCTCTGGTCTTGGAGACTGGCTGGAAGATAGACCGAAAGCCGGTTCAAGCCTCCTTGAACGTTTAGTCCGTTACGGCGATATGTCACTGGGCATACAAGATATTCTATACATTGTACGTGATCAGCTTTCCCCTCACTTCGCTCCCCAATCTCTGGGGTTGAAGCGGCAAAAGGCGCGTTACTGCGACACTAATTTCATATTACTCATAGCCATTATAGAGTCTGTGACAGGTAAGCCGTTGCATAAGGTACATGAGGAGTTTTTATTCAAACCTTTCAATATGCATCACACGTGGCTTGCGGGTCAATCGGGGCCGACTGTTTCGACCCCCGCGCCAGCAATGATTATGTATGACAAAGAGCCTCTAGATATTCCTCTCATGCTGCACTCCTCGTGGGCGGTCTACAGTACAGTTGAGGATACTTTGAAGTTTCTGCGTGCTCTCATCAGGGGTGAGGTTTTCGCCAACCCTGAAACGCTTTCCCTTATGCAAGAGGGCTGGGTTCGCTTTGGCATTCCACTGGACAGAGCAGCCGCGCGCTTACCCTCATGGCCTATTGAATATGGTTTAGGACTGATGCGTTTTCACGATCCGCTTCTTCGCCTGCTGGGAAAATTACCTAGATATCTTCGGCCGGTTTACCCGGCTCCAGCTGTTGTCGGTCACACTGGCTCGACCGGCTCCTGGTTGTTCTACTGCCCGCAACTTGATGTTATGTTCTCCGGGACCGTCAATCAAGCTACCGCCGGTGCCCTTCCATTCCGCCTAATCCCAAAAGTCCTTAAGGTTGTTGATGAGTGCAGGCGAGGTAAGCCCCGTGCGCTGTGACCAAATCGTGACTGTGATCGTCGTAAGTTATTGCATGATATTCAGCGATATAGCCAACCGGTGGGGGGTATAAGCAAATGATCCGGCTTGCATGTCGCTGCAAGCTTTTGGTTTATATTAGGTTATAACAAATGGAGGTGGGGGGAATCGAACCCCCGTCCGAGTATAATGTCAAGCCGCCCTCTACGTGCGTAGCCTTCCTTTATTTTCTCGCGATAGCCGCTGCCGGAAGACGGGCCACGACTACCGCCAGCCTTTTACTTTAAGCTCTCCTTAAAGGCGTCAGAGAGCCGAGCCTCCTTTAGCGACGCTGTATCCCGGCCCTGGAGACAAAGGTCCAGGTACAACGGGCTGCGCTAGATACTAGGCAGCCATGGCGTAATTGTATTCGCCAATTGCTGGTTTTGCCCGGTTTGATAACGGGGACCCAGACAACCCCGGCACGCTGGCAACCCCCCACTATACCCGTCGAAACCAGGTCACCCCCATAGGCAAGATCAGTTTCGTGCGGGACAGCGAAGAGAAACCGCCTCTTCACATGTCAAAGAACCGTTACTAATATACTATATCGGCCGGCTTATCGCAAGCCTACCCATCCCTTGAACGTACTGTCGCCCTCCCAGGTTTCAAACCCTGAGCGGCCGGGCGCCAGTAACAGCGAGTCGAGCATCCTCTGCACGGCCAAAACAGCCCCCCGTGGGGTGCGGGCTTTCTCGCTATCATTCTCGGCCGTTTCCGATGATAAATCCGCGTTGAGCAATGTCGCCCTGGTCCCTCGAACGATTTGCATGGCCTCTGCGACGAGCTCTGCCACATTCTCAGGTAGTCTGGCGCCTCCTGGAACCCGGCCTGACGTTGTTTTCTATTAACTCCTCTATCCAGACCTGAATTGTCTGGTTTTCTTTGGCTACCTGAATTCGCAGCTGTCAGTCACAAGTCCAGCTTGACTTCCAAGGAATGTGCGGCGATATTATCCTGAGCGTATTCGACTTCATCTCTGGAAGGACAACCATGAAGAATTTCTACCCCAACTGCTTTGTGCCGGTTTCTGTCCTGTTGTGCCTATCCGTATTATTGAGTTGCGGAGATGACAAAGGTACGGAACCTGACATCAGCGTGCCGGTACTTACCACTACTACTGTCAGCGCCATAACACAAACTACAGCTCAGAGTGGTGGTAACATTACGTCGGATGGTGGAGCGGCAGTAACGGCTCGCGGGGTCTGCTGGAGCACGAGCCCAACGCCCGCGGTTACTGACAGCAAGACTAGCGATGGTTCGGGTACGGGCGGTTTTACCAGTTCCATCAGTGGTTTGACTGCTGGTACAGATTATTATGTCAGGGCCTATGCCACAAACAGCGCTGGCACGGGCTATGGCAGTGCTCAACCATTCACGACGACAGCTTCTTCGGGTACAGTAACGGATATAGACGGTAATGTCTATCAAACTGTGACAATAGGGACGCAGGTCTGGATGGCAGAGAACTTGAAGGTAACCCATTATCGCAACGGCGACCAAATTCCGAACGTGACCGACGGCAGCACATGGTCCGGTCTTAGCACCGGGGCCTACTGCGAATATGATAATAACCCAGTTAATGTTGCTACCTATGGGAGGTTGTACAACTGGTATGCAGTAGATGACAGCCGTAACATTGCGCCAGCGGGTTGGCATGTGCCGACGGATGAGGAATGGAAGCAACTGGAGATGTATCTTGGTATGAGCCAGGCTGAGGCGGATGCTTTTGGTTGGCGCGGTACTGATGAAGGCGACAAGTTAAAAGAAGCTGGCACATCGCATTGGATAAGCCCTAACGCCGGCGCAACAAATGAAAGCGGTTTCACCGCGTTGCCAGGCGGGTACCGCAGCTGGAATGGTACCTTCAGCAATCTGGGTAGCTCCGCCTACATTTGGTCCTCTACGGAGTACAGTTTTAGCTACGCGTGGACCCGAGGCCTGAATTACGGCGGTTCGCAGGTCCTCCGTAACGTCAACTACAGTAGGCACCACGGTTTTTCTGTTCGTTTCGTCCGGGATTAATTGACTATTTGACTCTTTGGGGTATGGGGCGTAGCCCCATCGAATTTGATTTTTGAAAATGGCAAAGTACGATGAATTGCCGATTGTAAGGCTCCCCCATTGGCAAGCGGTGTCTAAGAAACTCCTCGTGGTCGGGCCATAGGTTGCTTCCATCCGGTTCGGCGATTTGTAGCGCAGCGCCGAATACAGGTAGGTTTCGTTGTACTGCTCGACCCACGCTCCGGCCGCCGTCGACAATTCGAACGGATGTCGCCACTCCCGCAACCGGGCCACGATCGCTTCGTTGCGAGAGGCCACCGATGCCGACGACCGCTATCCGGAAGCCGGTTTGGCGTAGCTGTCGATGAATCCGTCATTGAGGAGATCGTCAAGCGTAGTATGAATTGACCGCGGCCTGAAACCCAGTTCTCGTCGCGCTTTCATAGAGGAAAACGCCCAGTCGAAGTCGATCAGTTTTACCAGATCCGGGTAAAACGAGATCTTGTGACGTCCGGTCAGGCGCACCAACATGACCCACAGCCTCGCGGCAACGTCCAGCAGGGCCCGTGGCGGCCGGACAAGCGGGGGTGCCTTGCCCAGGATGGCGGAGACAGCCAGGACAATTTCCTGCGCCGTGATATTGTCGCCGGCCAGGATGTACCGCTCACCGGGGCGGCCGTGCTCCAGCGCGGCAATCACACCCGGCGCAACATCGCGGACGTCCACCAGGTTAACCCAGTTTCGCAGGTCGGGCACGACGACTCGATTAAACAGCCTGAGTGCCCTGGCGCGATCATCGCCGCTGCGCGAGGGAGCGATGATTATCGACGGGTTGACCGTGACCAACTCCGTGTCGCTCGACTCTGCCAGTGACGCCAGTTCCACTTCGGCTGCATGCTTGCTCAGGATGTAAGGTATCCGAAGGTGCCCGAGATTGAACGCATGGCTCTCGTTGACGAGGCGTTTTGGCTGGATGATATTCTCCGATGTAGTCCGGGGGGTCGCGCCCACGGCGGCAACGGTCGAAACGTGCACGAATCGCTTGACGCCGGCCTTGGCCGCCGCCCGGTACAGCCCGGTCGCCCCGAACGTATTGATCCCGGCGAACTGAGTCGCCTTATCCCGTCGGAAATCCACCCATGCGGCGGTGTGAATCACCACTTCCATGCCGGTCACCAGCCGTTCCAACTCTTCCCGGTTGCGCAGATCCGCAAGGCGTTTCTCCAGACCCAGGGAATCGATGAACGAAGTATCGGAACCCGACCGCACGTGGGCCACCGGCTTGATGCCCGACCGGGAGAACTCGTAGGCCAGTTGCTGGCCAAGCGAGCCTGAGGCCCCGGTTATCAGAATCCTGCGTTTGTCCGACGTCATCGTCATGGCTCTACTGCTTACCGACCTTACATAGTACTGGTTGCCGGCAGGCAAAGTTCCTGCCGAATCCGGCGTACCGGCATGGGCGTAACCGCGCCCACGAGCAGGTGGTTCAATTAAAATACTTGGAAAGCGGGAGTCAAATGTCAAACCGACACGCGGCTTCATAACCCCGGGCGACGCCTCCTCCCGGAGCGCCCCCGGGGCGGACCCGCAAGAAAGCTCTTGAAATATGCGAGACAGACAGATAGCCTGAGAAATACCGGCAGCCGAATGACCACGACCGGAAGAGGACTTGATAAATGCAAGCAATGATCCTGGAAACCCCGCGCCAACCGCTCAGGCTGGTCGAACTGCCGGACCCGGTTCCCGGGCCGGGACAACTCCTGCTTCGCGTGCACGCCTGTGGAGTCTGCCGCACCGATCTGCACGTTGTCGACGGTGACCTGACGGAGCCAAAACTGCCGGTCATCCCGGGACACCAGATTGTCGGCACGGTCATTGACGTTGGCCGGGGGAGCGGTCGGTTTGCGCCGGGAGACCGGGTCGGCTTGCCCTGGCTCGGCGGGTCTTGCGGGCAGTGTGATTACTGCCGTACCGGCCGGGAAAACCTCTGCGACCACGCCCGGTACACCGGGTACCAGATCGACGGCGGTTTTGCCGAGTTGTGCGCGGCCGACGAGCGCTTCTGTTTCCCCGTCCCCGAGGGTTATCCCGATCTGCAGGCGGCTCCGCTGCTTTGCGCCGGGCTGATCGGCTACCGGGCCCTGCGCATGGTCGGTGACGCAACGCGGGTGGGATTCTACGGCTTCGGTGCCTCTGCTCACATCCTGATCCAGGTGGCCCGGCACCAGAAGCGTGAGGTCTACGCGTTCACGAGACCCGGCGACAGCACCGGCCAGGCGTTTGCCACCAGGCTGGGGGCGGTCTGGGCGGGTGCCTCGGACATGCCGCCGCCCGCCCCCCTTGACGCCGCGATTATATTCGCCCCGGAAGGCGCGCTGGTACCGGCCGCCCTGCGCGCGGTCGCCAAAGGAGGGACGGTCGTCTGTGCCGGTATTCACATGAGCGATATCCCGTCGTTCCCCTACTCCATCCTGTGGGAAGAACGAGTCGTGCGCTCGGTGGCGAACCTTACCCGCCGTGACGGTGAAGAGTTCCTCGCCCTGGCCCCGACGGTCCCGGTAAAAACCGAAACCCACGCCTATCCGTTGGCCGGGGCCAACCAGGCGCTGGAGGACCTCCGCCAGGGCCGCTTTTCCGGCGCCGCCGTTATCGTGATCGACTAACGGCGCGAAACGTCATCCAGAACGCCGATCAGTTTATCGACGTCACTCTCGTCGTTGAACAGGTGGACGGAAACCCGGATCGACCCCTCACGGTTGACCAGGACGATCCCGCGCCTGAGGATATCCTTGTGCAGCCGTTCGACGTCCGGGCAGGTGAAGGTGAAGATCGACGAGCGGTGCTGAGCGGCCATTGACGACGTAATCGTGTAGTACGGATTCCCTCGAATATAGTCGGCCAGTCGATCGATAAGGGCGTAGTTGTGCTGCTGGATGTTACGGATACCGAGGTCTTCAAACAGCCTCGCGGCCGCCCGCATGCCAAGAATGTTCAGCACGGCGTAGTAGCCCAGTTCCAACCGCCGGGCGGAGTCGAAGTACGGCCGGTCGTAGTGGAACAGGTTGCTGAAATCCATCTTCCAGTCAACGCCGAGCCAGCTCATAAACGGCGGCGTGATGCGGTCGCGCACTTCATCGGAAAGGTAGAAAAAACCACACCCCTGCGGTGACAGCAGCCACTTCTGGCACCCGGAGGTGAAAACGTCAAGGCCGAGCTGTCCGACGTCGATCGGCTCTACGCCCATCCCCTGGATACCGTCGACCACGAGGTAGATCCCGCGCTCTTTGCAGAGGGACGAAATCGCGGCCAGGTTGTTCTTGAACCCGTTGAAGAACTGCACCCACGAGAGCGACAGCACGCGCGTGCGCGAAGTAACGGCGCGTTCAAACTCGGCCATGTCAAAGACGCGCTCGCGCGATTTCACGAACCTGAGTACAAGCCCCCTGGCCTCGGCCGCCGCCTTCCACGTGTACACCACGGCCGGAAACTCAATATCCGACACCAGTACCTCGTCCCCCGCATTGAGCGGAAGCCCGAACGCCGCGATGTTCAGCCCGAACGAGGTGTTCAGACCGATGCCGATCTGCCGTGCCTCCGCGCCGATCATTCCGGCGTACGCCGACCGCAGCTCATCCTGAACCGTAAAGGCATCGTGCGTATCGTCCTGTTCCGCCCGGACGCGCAGTTCGACGTTATCCTCGATGGCCTTCTTCACGGGCGTGCAGAACGGGCCGTAGGAGGCGGAGTTGAAATAGACAATCCGGTCAGTATGTGGAAACAGTCGCCTGGCGGCGGCGAACGGCTCTTCTGTCACGTTCATGGCAGGTTCCTTCACAGCGAGTAGAGATATCCGATAATGCTCAACGAACCGCCGAGCTTGATAAGCAACGACAGGAGCATGAACAGTATATACGGCATGGGTAGTTTTATCCTCACTGACAGGCCCATAAGGGCCGGGATTGCGCCGAGAGTGAAGGCGAACAGGCTGGCCGCCATCCCCGCGCGGATACCCGACAAGGGTATGATGAGATAAAAGAACCCGTAGGCAAGGGTGGGAATGACCGCGAAGAACAGCGCTTCCATAACGTAATTTATGGCGGCCCAACCGAGCCCGGTCGATTCCAACAGGCTGCTTGCGATCCCCTGCGTCAACTGCAGCTTCCGCTCAACGTACCGGAGCACGACGGACACGATAAGCAGGTACAGGCTCGACAAAACAAAACAATAGAGCAAAAGTCCCTGTGAGTACATCAGAGCCATCCGTGTTTGAGATACCAGCCATACGTTTCTCCTGCCCCCTGCTCGAGCGGGATGGCCGATTCGAAGTCAAGGTCCACCCGCGCCCGCTCGGTCGAGACCTGCCACGAGGCTAGCAGTTCGCGTGTCTTGTCCCGTGTCACCATGGGCGTGGCTCCGACCAGCTTGAAAACAAACTCCGAGACCGCCGCGGCAAGTCTGAAGACCCCCGACGGCAGACGAAGCGGCAGCGCCCGCCGGCCCGATGCGCGTTCCAGCACGGCCGTCAACTCCCTGAGGGTGTACGAACGGTTTTCCGCGATGTGGTAGACGGCGCCGCTTTGCGTCCTGGACGAAACGGCTTGAACGACCCCCCGTGAGAGATCGTATACGTGCACGAGCTGGATTCGCCGGTCAAGATCTCCAATGTACGGTTTCAGGTGCCAGTACACGGCTTTGAACAAGGCAAACATCTCCGTATCGCCCGGACCGTACACCGCCGGCGGGCGTATGGAGACCACGTGCAGGCGGTCCCTGTACGACAGGGCCGCTTTTTCGCCTTCCGCCTTGGACCGACCGTAGGCCGTCACCGGGTTGGGCGGATCGCTCTCGGCCACCGGCCTTCCGGCCGAAGACGGGCCGCCGACCGCCTGAGACGACATGTACACAACCTTCTTTACCTCTGCATTGTGCGCGGCGATGGCGTCAAACAGCCTGGCCGTCCCGCGTGCGTTGACGTCAAAGAACGCCGCCGGGTTGCGGGCTTTCACGATTCCGGCGTTGTGGACCACGTAATCGACACTGCCGACCATTTCGGGAAGCCCGGCCGCGTCGGTGACATCGCCGTAACGGTAGCGCACGGGCAGATCTTTGAGGAAGGTCAGGTCGGCGGACTCTCTCACGCCGGCCACAACGTCATACCCCGACGAGAGGAACCTCCGGCAGAGGGCCGAACCGATGAATCCGTTGGCACCGGTGATCAGGACGCTTGGTTTCCCCTCGGGCATGCCCCGAAGGTAGGCAATTGAGACGGCGCCTACAAGTGGTTATCAGGAACGCGCGATGGATCGCACAGGCGCGCCGGACGGCTGACCCTCTTTACAGATCAGGGGATAATCTCGGCGCTGAACTTGTAGAGTTCGGCAAACTTGTCCCTGTAACTGTTCTTGGGCAGGCCCGCCTTCAGGCAGGTCTGTTCAAGAAGCTCAGTCACGGACCAACCATGCTCTGTGGCCACCTGCGGCAGCAGCAGGCCGGAATGAAGGTCGAGCTTTATCATCAGGCCGTCCCGGCCGATCTTGATGTCGTTGACGTCCCGCACCTTCTCCAGCGGAGAAAGAATCGAGATCTCATACTCCAGGCTGTCCAACTCGGTGGCGGCCAGCGGGGGAAACCGCGGATCCTCGAACGCCGCGGCGACGGCCATGTCGGTAACCGTCAGATAGAGCGGGTCGCGGGCGCGTATCTGTCCGATGCAGCCCCTGAGTTCGCCTCCTATTTTCAGCGTGACGAAGGCCCCGTTCTTCTCCTCGAGATTGGGGTGGGGCTCCGGGCGGTACGGCTGTCCCTGCAGCCGAGCTTCTATTGCCTCACGGGCAATCTTCAGCAGAGTCGCCTTGTCTTCATCGGACAGAACCCGCTTTTCCGGCGGCCTGGCGGCGGTGCTTCCAATGACCCGCGTAACCGTCCGGGCCTTCTCTCCGGCGACAACGGCCGCCGCAAGGTACCCGACCACCTCGTCATAGTCGCCCGTAGTGGCACCTGAAGTGTTGTAGTCGAGGAATTGCACGCGGCTGCCGCCCAGCTTCCGGGCAGCATGCATCACCGCTGCGACCGGACCGCCCCCGCAAGCCTCTCCTTTTCCTGAGTGCAGGGTGCGCGTCAGGGCGTCCGCGTCAAACTGCTCGATCACCTTCTGCACGGTGTAATCCAGCCGCTTGGCCGTCTCCTGCGAGTGAAAGTGAGACAGGTCGGTCGAAGCCACCATGAGCGTGTTGGTTCCCTGCAACGCCGCGCCGAGCGTCTCCCCGAGCGCCCTGATGGAGTCCGTCTCCTGATCGCCCATCACTATTGCAACCAGCCGGGTCTTCGGCAGAACAATCTGCAGGAACGGCAACTGCACCTCGAGAGCATGTTCGCCCCGCGTAATTCCGGTGGCATGCCCCATGTTAGAGAAGTAAACCGACGAAGGATTGATGGACGCGATCTTCTCGGCCAGGGCAAGGTCCGTTTCCATCACGCCCAGCGGCGTCTGGTAGCCGCCGCCGCCGAAGACCGACGAACCCTTGAAGAAAACTGTATGCGACGGCGATACTATCACCACCGTATCGAACTCTTCTCCCTCGAGCAGCTTGTAAGCCTTGGCCGCCACCTTGCCCGAGTACGGGTATCCGGCGTGGGGTACGATCAGCGCCATGGGACGTCCCTCCAGCGGCACCTTGCCCACCTCGGCAAACATGGCTGCAATCGATTTGGTGAGTTCCAGCGCGCTACCGGGATAGAACGCTCCGGCTACGGCCGGCTTCC
The DNA here is from genome assembly GCA_035529075.1 of Acidobacteriota bacterium. Classification (NCBI taxonomy): domain Bacteria; kingdom Pseudomonadati; phylum Acidobacteriota; species Acidobacteriota bacterium. The sequence continues at coordinate 21,770 of DATKXK010000003.1, forward strand.
TGATCTCGCTCCGATTAATCTCCGTCATGGTTACCTGACCTCACTCCATGAGCCCTGCCGGCAAGCTACGGCACGTGCAGTCAAAAGTCAATCGGAGGCGCGGCGGAGCAGCAACACCTTTCGGTCATCGGGCCGCCTTCTCAGCGGGCGCCCCGTACGTGGCCGGGCATAGAAAAAGGCCGGATACCCGTATCCGGCCTCCTGTCTTTCGCCTCGCCGGCCTGCCGCCGGCGGTTCTCTCAGCTCGTTGCCTCGGTCGGCGATGCCGACGGCCCGGGGTGACCTTTTCCGCGATCCTTGCTGACGCCTTCCACTACGGCTGCCAGGGCTGAGATCATTCCGCTGGCTTCGTAAGGCAGAAAGATCTTGCTGGCTTTCCCATCGGCCAGGCGCGGCAGCACATCGAGGTATCTCAGCGTAATCAGTTCGTTGTCCGGCCTGCCCTCGTGGATGGCTCCGAAAACGGTGAGAATGGCCTGCGCCTCACCCTTGGCCACCGTCTCCTGCCGATACATCTCGGCGTCGGCCTTCTTTCGCACCGCCCCGGCGGCACCCTCGGCTTCGAGAACCTGGGCCAGCTTGTGACCTTCCGCACGCGTGATATCCGCCTGCCGGGTCGCTTCGGCTTCAAGGATGGTGGCGCGCTTGTCGCGCTCGGCTTTCATCTGCCGGCTCATGGCGTCGGTGATGTCGGCCGGGGGATCGATCCGCTGCAGTTCGATCCGGTTCACCTTGACGCCCCACTTGTCGGTGGCCTGATCCATCACGTCGCGGAGCTGGGAGTTGATCTGGTCGCGTGACGAAAGGCATTCGTCGAGGTCCATCTCGCCGATTACGTTACGCAGGTTGGTCTGAGCCAGCTTGGTCGACGCAACAATGTAGTTGGCAATCTCATACTTGGAGCGAAACGGATCCGTCACCTGGCAGTAGATGATACCGTCAACCTCAACGTTGACGTTATCCTTGGTGATGACCAGTTGTGGCGGAACGTCGATCACCACCTCCCGCATGTCCACCTTGATAACCCGGTCGGTCAGCGGGAAGATCATGTTGAGACCGGGGTCAAGCGTCCGCTGGAACTTCCCCAGGCGCTCCACGAGACCGCGCTCGTAGGGCCGGATGATCCGGATTGACGAGATCACCACGGCGAATACCAGCACCCCGAAAACAATTAGCAGCAGTTCGACGGCATGCATTATTCTGTCCTTTCTTCATTTAACTGTTCCTGTTTTTCCACACGCACTCGGGTGCCGGCCACCGACACAATTCGCACCCTGGATCGCTCCTCGATGCGAACCTCGGCTTCGGCCGCCCAGATTTCGCCTTCATATCTCACCAGGCCGCCCCCATCGGGCTCCACGGTCTTGGTCACGATGGCCGTCCCGCCGATCATGCGGTCGACGTTGGACGCCTGAGGTGAAGGCTTGGTGATCTTGGAGGCCAGCCGTCGCGTCAACGGCAGCAGGGCCAGCGATATCACGAGAAAGATGGCCACCTGCACGTAATACGAGCCCGGAAAGATCTCGGCGTATATACCCGCGCACAGCGCCCCCGCGACAAAACTGACAAATATCAGGGTCGGTGTGACAAGCTCGACTATCAGGAACACCAGCGCCGCCGTTATCCAGATCCAGAACATCGTCGACATGAAATCTCCTTTCCTGCCGGGAACCCGCTCCCGGAAGTCCGACAATAGTACTTGCGAACGGAGTCGATATTCAGTACAACCTTGCGTAATGAGAAGGCCGTGCCCCGCTCGCTGTCAACTAAAAGGCCTGTCGCATCGGACGGACCCGTGTCGGGGAGAGATACGCCGGTGAATGCATACGACCGGTTTGCGTCCGTATACGACCGAATTGGAGCTGACCGGTTCTCCCGAGACATGGTCGCGTATACGTTCAGAATCGCACGACGTTTCGGAGTCCGCGCACAAACCGGGCTGGACCTCTGCTGCGGCACCGGCACCGCCATGGAACTGCTCGCCGATCGCGGCCTGAGCGTGGCCGGCCTGGATCGAAGCTCCGCTATGCTGAGCCAGGCGCGCCGAAAACTCATGGGCAAAGGCGTGAAGCTCTACCGGCAATCACTGCCCCGTTTCAGGATTCCGGACGGCACCGGCGGTGGCCGCGTGCGAAAGTTCGACCTGGTTACCTGTTTTTACGATTCCCTGAATTACCTGAAAAACGAGCGGGAACTCAAAGCCGCCTTTCGGTCGGTGTACCGTCACCTGGCGCCCGGAGGCTGGTTCGTTTTCGATATGAACACGCCTGTCGGGCTCAAACTGATCTGGGATTCGCAGATCTGGGGCGGTGTCAGGAACGACGTGGCCTGGATATGGAGAAACGCGTATCACGCTCGGACCCAATCGGCCGAATGCGCGACTACGTTTTTTGTGAAAGCCGGCCGCAACTGGCGTCGGTTCGACGAACTGCACCTGGAGAGGGCCTACAGCAATCGCGTTGTTAGGCGGCTGCTTCGCGAGACGGGACTCACCGTCATAGCGTACTACCGCTGCTTTACCTTTGACAAACCGTCCCGGGAAACCTGCCGGATCTGCGCGGTGGCCCGGCGCAACCGTTAGAACACACCCCAGGCCGTGTCGACGTCGGCCTCCGGAAGCTTCAGGAAATCGACCCACGGTGTCCTCATGAAGTGGCGGTTCTCGACGTAAATGAGCAGCCGCTTGAACGTCGTCAGGGGCATGGCGGAATCCATCATGCCGAGAATCTGTCCCGTGGAGTCAAAGAAGTAGTACGCCGGAATACCCTCTATCTTCAGCAGGTCGAACAACTGGCGCCTGGTATACTGCCGGTCATTGATCGTAACCGGCAAATCCCGGTCGAGGTTGATGTTAACCGGGATGTAGTGCTCGTTCAGATAGGCCACAATCTCAGGCCGAGGCAGGATCAGACTCTCCATCTGCTCGCACCAGGGACAGTTGTCCTGGCTGATATAAAGAAAAAGCGGGCGCGGTGCCTGGGGAAACTCGGCCTGCATCTCAGCAAGGTCCGTCCACACGAGTTCTGCCGACCCCGGCTCATCTGAGCCGCAGCCGGTCATCAGCACCCCGAGCAGCGCCAGGATCAGTGCCGTTCTCATGATCGTCAATCTGCCTCGTCCGCGACCGCGGACTTGGTCAGCCCGCTCACGTGAACCTGCCGCCGCAGCGGGGCGGCCCCGCAGACGGAAGCCCCAAACGGGAACTCGAAGGCGCCGCGAAGGCGGACAACAGCCTGGTCGTGTTTTCAGATCGGCAGTGCGGGCAAGTGGCAGCCACCGTCTCATGCGACGTCAACTCCTCGAACCGCCCGTCACAGTCATTACACCTGTATTCAAAGAGAGGCATTCTCGCTCCTTAATCGCTGCGGGACATGACCGCCCCGAACACTGCTCCCAGCACCGTCACCACCGTCGGGGAGCACAGGATCGGTCACGTCGACCCGAATCGAATATACAGCATCGAGAGGATGAATCCAAGCGCACCGCCGGTCAGCGTGAAAACCAGCGTGCGTTTCCAGTTACGCATCAGGCTCGGCATAACGCGGTCAGACCGACTCCCTCATGATAGTCTTCAACGTTTCCTCCACTTCCGCGGCCAGGTCGTCCAGGCCGGCGTCGGGCATCATCTGCGCAATCATACCGGGGCGGTTCAGCTTCACCACCGTTTTCGGCCCGTCACCATACACCGCGTACCGGCACGGCATGAACAGCGCCACGTCCGGCTGCCTGCTCAGCGCCCGGTGGGCGAAAGAGGCGTTACATACTTCGATGATCACAAGCGGCCCGTGTTCGAACCCCTTCTCGGCCAGCGTCTCCTGGACATTGTGCACCGCCAGCACCCGGAACTGGTGTTTCGGCACGTTCGATTCAATGTTCTGCACAACGGTGTCAAACGGCTTGTCGGACTCCAGTGCGTACGCAATTTGTTCGTTCATACTTTGCTCACGTCGTATGGGTAAATACACCCGTCTTTCTGCCTTTTCTCATTAGATGCAGCAACCGGCCGGATGATTCAGACTATTCGGCCAGAATCTCATAGCTCGTGATCACCTTGCCCGGATTCTGCACGGTCTGGCTGACCACGCAGTACTTGGCCTCGGAAAGCTCTATTGCCCCGGCCAGTTTTTCCGGGTCGAGATTTTTACCCCGGGCTTTGAACTTCACTTCGATCGTATGAAACGGCTTGGGATAATCCTCGTTCTGATGGCCGATTATCTCGATATCAAGTCCCGTCAACTCCTGCCGCTGCTTGTGCAGGATTCGGACGATGTCGATCCCCGCACAGCCGGCCAGGCCGAACAGAAGCAGTTCCGTCGGCTTGTACCCCTCCTCATTGCCCCCTGCGGCCTTGCCCCCGTCGGTGACGATTTCATGGCCGAAGGCTCCAATCCCTTTGAACCTGATGCCCCCGGTCCAGCTCATTTTTGCCGTAACCATTTGTCCATCCGTTCCTTGCGCAACCCGGCTCCGAGTGCCGAACCTCCAACTTCTATTCTCGCGGACTCGACAAGATAATAACAGGCAACGCCCGAAGGAACACGGAAATTCGCCGCCGCCGACCGGTACCCGCGACCAGCTCTCCGGCGAGTATAACCAAAGGCGCAAAAGAGATTGAAACAAGAACAGGCCGACTCGGTGTGCGCTACTCGAGATTCAGCGACGTAAACAGGAAGGAGGAGATCGTGACGTTCACGAACGGTATCGTGCGCAGGGCGCCCTGGAGGTGCTGAACGTTCTTCGTCCAGTCTACACCGATCTCCAGGTCAACGAAGGCGAGGTCGAGCAGAAAGCTCTTGATTCCCAGCGAGGTCGAAGTGGTACTTTGCACCACCCCGGTCGGAAAGGGTTCGCTGTAATCCCCCTCGGCCAGCGTCCACGGCTCAGTCCACTCATCCTCCACGCCGCCCTCCCCTTGACGGTGGTACGAGAGGCGCACAACGGCGGCGGTTCCCGCGCCGAACCATCGCATGACCGCGACGGAAGCCAGGTCGTAGTCATTGCCCAGGGCCGAGCCGATGAGCCGGCGGCCCACGAGATACCGGTTACGCTCCAGCAGTTGGTTGAACGTCCAGTTCGTCACCCGCGTGTATTCCATCTTAACGTCAAGCCCGCGAGTAATATCGGCGGCATACGCGCCCACCACGAGACCGTACTCGGCCGGCTCTTTATCCGAGGGCGTGTCGCTGTCAACCTGCAGATCGTCGATCAGAAGCTGACCGTACAGCTTCAGGCCGTGCCCGGGTTTTAGCCGGAAATCGACGCCGACGGTCGTGTTGTCGTTGGCCCCGTCGTTTAGCTGAGAACCATGAAAGAAGATCAGCGGATTGAGGTAAAACAGATCGATCTGGCGCCCCGGACCACCGAACAGAACCGTCTCGAACAGCCCCACGGACAGCCGACGACTCAGGTGTATATCGAGACGGTGAGCCGCAAAGTACCTGTTTTCGAACTGCTCGACACCGTCCTCGTCAGGGCTCAGACCGTCCAGCCGGGCCAGCCGGTACGACAGGGCCAGTCTGCCCCAGCTAAACGTGTAGGCCAAACCGTCAAGCCATCGCTCTCGCGAGAATATGAGCGAATTTCGGATCCCCCAGAAGGAGGCAAACCGCCCCACCATCATCTCAAGTTTGCCGGTCCTGACGTGGGCGAACGCCTGCCTGACGTCGCCGGCCAGACCGCGCCATTTCACTCCGCTGTAATCCTCGTCCCTGGCCAGAGCCTCGTCCAGAACGAATGACCCGAACACGAAAACCCCGCGTACCGGACGGCCGGCAATACCGCCTCGGAGGCTCTCGAAACTCTGGGGGTGATGCCGCCTTGCGGCCCGGAATTTCTCACCGGCAAACGTGAACAACTCCAGTCGCGCCGGCTCAATCTCGCCCAGCCGCTGGAACGGCCCGAAGGCGAAACTCTGATGGTCCAGGCGGTAGGGACCGAGCTGGTAGTGGTACTTGTCCAGTGTCAGGGCGTCGATTCGCTCCAGCCGATCATATACAAACTCGTATTCCGAGGTACCGGTCGGCAGCACGCCGGCGAGGGACAGTTGAGCACCGAGGGCGAACAGCAGGAGGGCCGGCAGAATCTTCTTCATGAGGGACGCGGTCATGTCAGTTCCCGGCGTGAAGCTTCAACGGGGGCAAGACACCGCGAGCGCGGGGATACGGACGGCCTACACGCCTGTTCCTTTAAGGACCGCCGGTACCGTCTTGAGCAGGATCTTGAGGTCCAGCCAGAGCGACCAGGTGTCGATATACTCGAGATCCATACGCATCCAGTCATCGAAGTCGATCCGGTTTCGGCCGTTGACCTGCCAGAGACAGGTCACGCCCGGTTTGATCGAAAGCTTACGGTGCTGCCACGGCTGGTATCGCCTCACTTCCGAGGGAAGAGGCGGCCGCGGGCCGACAAGGGACATGTCCCCGGTGAGCACGTTGAAGAACTGTGGCAACTCGTCAACGGAGAACTTGCGCAGCAGGCGCCCGATAGTCGTCACACGGGGGTCTTTGCGTATCTTGAAGACCGGCCCGGACATTTCGTTGCGGTGAGCCAGCGCGTCTTTCTTTTTCTCGGCGTCCGCACACATCGTCCGGAACTTGTACAGGTTGAACAACCTCCCGTTGAGCCCCGAGCGCACCTGTTTGAAAATCACCGGTCCGGGGCTTTCCACCTTGATCAGCAGGGCCGCCAGGATCATGACGGGCGACACGATGACCAGCCCCACCGCGGCAGCAGCCTTGTCCAGCGCGTTCTTAACAAACAGAGCCGTGCGGCTCTCCGGCGCCGACTGGTAGATCAGGGCCGGCATGCCGTTTACATACAGAGGACGTATCCGGGCTACCGTCGGGTAGTACACGTTGGGCATGACAAAGACGTTGACGCCCATGCGTTCGGCCGTGTTGAAAAGGTCCCGCGAGCGCGGGATATCCTCCGGCTCGACCGCCACGAACACGGCGTCGACCTGGCCGTTTGTAATGATCTCTTCCAGCCGGTCCGGGTGACCGATCAGCGGTATATCGCGATATCGCCACAGACCCCGGCGGCCGTAGTCGAGAAACCCGCTCAGCTTGGTGTCCAGGTCGGGAGAGGCCAGCACCATATCGGCAACTCGCTGGGCGTGTACGCCGGTCCCGAGAATCACCGCACGCCTGGCAAAGCACGTATCATCGGCGGTATATACTCTCGCCGCAAGCATTCGCAGCACTCGCCGCGAGTAGCGCAGCGCCACGAGCTGCAAAACCAGGTTGATCATCACGAAGGTGGTGACACCCAGGTAATCAACCGGCCACGCCATCAGAAAGCATGCAGCGACGAAGGCCACGCTGACGTGCATCTCATCGACGAGAACCCACCGGGAACGTTTCCTTATGCGGTGCCGGGTCAGGGCGGGAACCGGCCCGCGGGTAAGCTGGTAAATGAGCCTGATCAGCACCAGCCCGGCGACGGCCTCAAAAATCCACCATCCCGAATAACGGTTGACGGCCACCGTCGCCCAGAGCGCAACGAGCGACGACACCGCCGCGCCGGCCTGGCCCGAACTGACCAGGAGGAGCCTTCTGAGCGATCTGGCAATAGGTCGTGAAATATGGTCCCAGCGCGGACCAATGGAAGGCCGGGTCCTGCCGCCCGCATTTCCCCGGGCACCAGCGACCGTGTGATCGGTGTTTGCCGCAGCACCCGTGCCCGCCTGCCTTATCTCAGGGCGCACCGGCTCACGAACCGGGCCGGACGGCTGCTGGCGCACACCGCTGACCATGTGGCGGCCGTTCACAGCTACCACGCGCAATTCAAATGGTCTCCTGTCTGTCTTAGCGCTGGTCTCCATGTCCCTCTGTCAGCATCCCTGCTCCGGTCTGCGGCAGCAACCGCACGGCCTGCCCTTCACCTTTATAGCCGGACAGAAAAGCAATCTCCCCGATCAAGACGGTGACCCCGGGGATGTTTACTCCTTAGCGCCCCGGGACGTTTCTCGCTTGGCCGGGATACGTCCCGATCCTGGATCATCGGACAGCCGGGTACCACCGCGGCTTCCTGACCTTCCCTGCTCCCAACCGTGATAAGTTACTGCCCGTTTGTCAATTGTTTTTATCCGGTAATACTCCCGAGGCATCTTCTTGAATGCCTGCAGGAAGCCGTCGTCGAACCTCTCCGACTGCACCCTGTACCGCACGTAGTTGTTCAACCCCGGGTAACCGTCGAGATTCTCTATTGGCGCCCGGTGGGCGGCCAGAAAATTCCCGACGCGTTTGGGGTCCGCAACCCGCAGGAGCAGAAAGTCAGTCGCCGTAATCCGGCTCTGGACGCCAAGCCGCGTCAGCGTGGTTGCGATGCGCAGCATTTCGCTGTGCAGCCGTTTCAACCGCTCGCCTTGTGGTGCGCCATCCGCCAGCATTGTCATCACGCCGCTCCTGATCGCCGCTGGTATCCGCTGTCGTTCAAAACTGCCCCTAAGATGCCGAATCAAATCCTTCGGGGCAACGATAAATCCTGATTCCTCACATCCGCTACCCGGCCCCGTGAGGAAGGACCTGATGACCGTCACATTTGAATAAAGGTCCAGAAGCGGCACCGCCGTGATGCCGAGGTAGTCATAGTAATGCTCGTCGATTACCAGAGTCCCGTTCGGGATCGCCTCGGCGATATCTCTCAGGCCCGAAAGGGCACAGCTGGCCCCGGTGACCCGGTTCGGGTTGGCCACGTATACAAGCTCATCTCCCCGGGCTATGTTCTGCAGTACCGGCCGGGGGCCACCGGCAAACGGTGACGGACCCAGCAACTCGGTAAGCGTCAACTCGGCGCGGTCCACGGCAATGGCCAGGTCAGGCGCCGCATGCCCTGACACCAGCAGCTTGTCCTGCAACCGATTCACGTGTCCCAGCAGGGAAGTCATGGCTTCCGTGAAGTCTTGAAACAGCAGGACCCTTGAACGCGCGACCATGGCCCGGCGCGCGACCTGCTCCAGTATATTGTCAGTCTGTTCATGGCTGACCACTGCAGGCTGGTCCATTCTTACATCCTTTCTCTTGCAGTTTCACTCGCAACGCGCATCCGGGCGCCTTGCGCGAGTACCTCCACTGTGTGGGGGGCAATCCCGGTGCCAAGCTGTATGCTTTCTGCACACCACGCGGCAACCGCTTGTCGAACAACGCGTTGCTCACACACGCCGGATTGCCCCCGGCCCTGCCCGGTTCATCCGGCCACAACCGGTCGAGCAACCCTTGCCGTCACGGCGGAAAAAAATTCCATTAAAACGCCGGAGGGCTGAGCCAGCTCTCCGGCGATGATAGGAAGGTGAGAAAGGAAAGAGCGTCCTCTGAGATGATCTTGCAGTGCCTTTACAGCTTCGTTACCAGCAGCACGGTCGTCAGCGCCCCGGTAGTCGCAGTCAGGACGGTACCGAGGGTCTTCGCGAAATTGCGCTCACGCTGGATCTTGGTCGGCACGACGATTATGTCGCCCATCTGCACCTTGCGGCCCAGCGTGCTGCTTCCGGCAAACACCTCCCCGTTGGCCCGTATCAGGCGTGTCGCTTTCTTGTCGGCGCGCGGCGTGAAGTTGCCGGCACGCCGGACATAGTATTTTACACTTTCGTTTTCTCGAAACCTGATGGTTCCGTTTTGACCAACCGCCCCCAGCACCGATATGCCTGACGGCAGGCTGGGGACAAAAATCCGGTCGCCCGGCTCAAGCGTCATGTCTCCTTGTCCGCCACCGGTTCCCAGGATGAGATCCATATCGATGGCAATCCGGTTCACGGCGGCCGCCTCATATTCAATCACTGCTTGTGGCTTCACGTGACCCAGCGAATCCTCGATCAGCGGGTTTGACTTCTCCAGTTGTCTGGGAATCCGCAACCGCTCCAGCGACTGGCCGATCGTGGCACGCTCGAAAACGATCCCGCTCGGAAAGGCCCGCGGCGTAAACCCGCCGGCCCGCTCAAGGAGGCTGTACAGGCTCTCATTGTGGCTGCTCAGCACGTACTCGCCCGGGTACGCTACCTCGCCCTCTACCGTTACCGTGCGGTGCAGCTTCCACTGCGGTATCTGGCGCACGTAGACCCGATCCCCCTCCTTGAGCACGGTGGAACCGGAAGGGTCACCGCCGATGTCAACGTAGTGGATCGATACGTCGCCACGCTCATCGAGACGCGCGATCTCGGCCTGAAGGCGCAGGGCACTCTTGGTGAATGACCCGGCAAGGAATATCAGATCCTGAACGGTCATGCCGTCATAGTACGGATACTCGCCCGGATACTGCACCTGGCCGGATATCCACATGCGCCGGTCCCAGGTGACGTCCTCAATCGCATACACGTGAAGCGAGTCACGATCCTGCAGCAGAATGTCCTCGGCGCGGCCGTCGAGAATGTCGCGAAGGTTCAGGGAGATGACCTCGGTGCGCCAGTCGGGATGGCGACGAAACAGATTGGCACGGCCGTAGTAGACGTCATAATCCTGAAGCTGGCTGCGTGTGACCAACTCCAATACACGGGTCGAATCGTTGCGCTCATAGTAGCCGGGATGCCTCACCTGGCCGAACATCGCAACCATGTTTTTCCTGGCCTTGAAAACCGAAAAGACCGTCAGCCGGTCGCCGTCCATCAGTATGAAGTCAGGCCCGCTGCCGTCGTCGAGACCCGTGAGATTCAAATCGTGCACCTGCCATTGCCGCTGGCCGGAGACTCTTTCGAGCATAGCCCGCTCCAGGTGCGCCTCCGGGTTCGTGCCGCCGGCCAGGTGCAGCACGTCCCCGGCCGTAGCCGTACCTTTCAGTTCATACACGCCGGGCCGTCTCACTTCGCCGCGAACAGCCACTCGCGCACCGGCCACCGGCACAAAGACGGCGTCTCCGGACTCGAGCCGAACATCCAGCGAGTTGTCGCCTTCCAGCAGAAACCGGTACAGGTCGACCTCGGCCACCGCTTTCCCGCTCCGCATCAACCTGATCGACCGCATCGAGCCGTTGAGGTTCGGCCCGCCCGCCTGGTACAGCGCGTTAAACAGGGACGTCAGCGACGAAACGGTATACGCACCGGGCGCCTTGACCTCACCGGTCAGATAAATGCGGATGGAACGTATTTTCCCGAGGGAGACGGTCAGGTCGAACCCGGAATATGCCTTGGACAGAGACTTTTGCACCTGCGTTCTGAATTCGGCCAGCGTCTTCCCCCACGCGATCAGTTCGCCGACTTTGGGTATGAACACCTTGCCTTCGCGGTCCACGGTGAGATTGTACTCGTTGTCAACCCGCCCCCAGACGTACACGATGACGTTGTCACCGGGTCCAAGGATGTAGTTGTCATCCGAGGCAATGTCGTCCGGCGGCAATGTCTCCCGCGGCCCGTCGAACATCCCGGTCCCGAACGGCTGTAGTTCTTCAAAGGGCGGCAGATCTTGCTGCTCGCCGCCTTCGGCACTCCGGACGGCGGTTTCCTTTAACGTGTCCCCGGAGAGCGACTGTACGCGGGCTGCGCCCGCGCCGGAACCCTCGGGCGGATCGAATATCCGCGGGCTGTGGTAGGAGCCGCTCTTGCCAACAGCGGGCCGGGAAGCTGCGTAGCGTTCGAGCAGAGCCGCTTTCTCGCTCTCGCTCAGGTCACCCAGGTCCCCGGCGATCAACTCCCGAAACCAGTTAAGGGAGACCAGCACGATAACGAGCACCAAGAGGATGAGCAGTTTTCGCATTCTTACCTTCCTGACTGGCAGCTAACCGGCAAGGACATCGCCGGTGCGGTTTCCCTTCATCCTGACCAACTTCCTTAGCAAGGCTGGTGCCGGGGCCGACGCGTTGATCGGAGTTGACGCGGCCACAAGCGGTTACACCCGGCAGGCGCACCGGCACGAGGGCTGGTCGGTCCGGTACAAGAGCATTCGCTTCCCTCGAGCCAGGGAACATTTTTCCGGCGCGCAGGAGACGCTGCTTCGATCACACGCAGCGCCGGTGTGGCAGCCGGGGTTGCCCATTTCTAAGCCCAACTGTGGCAATTCTTTTTAGTTCTCTTAAGTTTACGCGCAGGCTGCGGCCCAGGAAGTTCTTCACATATGGCGAGGTGGTCCGTCTTATCTGAAACGTTTCCTAACTCCCGGTTTGACATCGGCTTATTGAAGCCGTGCCGGAGAAAAAGCTGTTTGCCGCTTGACATGATCAGACCGCTGTTGTAATTTGCGGGCCTGTTTTTTGACGCTGTGTCCGGATTCGTTCCTCGCATACGGGGAATGGTGGACAGGTTTGGAGTAACAGGAGGGATTCCACAGGAAGAGAATCCTTTTCGATTCTGAAGCTGATATAGGAAGATTGACTCGTTTTTATCTTTGTTACGGAGATGGTAATGGGAATTGCGAGATTCGCGGTCACGGTTCTACTACTGCTCGGGCTGTTCGCTCCTCCCGCCGCTGCCAGTGGCTTTGAGAACACCGGCATTGGCACATATGCCAGGGGTATGGGAGGCGCGTTCCGCGCGATCGCCAACGACTGGACAGCGGCACACTATAATCCGGCGGGGTATGCCTTCATCCTGGACAATCAACTCGGGGGGACCGGCGGCCTGTTGCACAACCGTCACGAACTGACCCCCAATTACTGGTACCGGGACGATCAGGACAACACGTACAGGAACGGTATCCTGAATGGTTCTACTCTTTTCAACCGCCACGACATTATGTTTAACCCCTCGGCCGGCTTCATTGTTCGGATGCCGATCTGGGGCGAGATGGTCTTCGGGCTCTCGGTGTACCAGCCGTTCGACTACGCAGTATCATGGCAGCTGTATGATCCGAGTGGGGCCGGCTTCCGTTCATATAACGAGGAGGCATCGTCCTACCTTCCGGACAACGAGTACCTTACCGATCTTGACGTTGTTGCCTTCCAGTTGACGGCTGCCCGCGAATTCGTTCCCGAGCAGTTGTCGCTGGGACTCGGCCTGCAACTGCTTCGCGCGGACCTGATGTTCAACGACGTGATTCTACGGCCCAATCCGCGGTCGGGCATCGTCGCCGAGCGGCCGCGTGATTACATCCCGGAACTCACGCGAAACGACGGGAGCGGCTGGGGATTCGGACTGACCGCGGGCATGATGTGGAAACCCATCGAAAGGCTCAGCGTGGGCGTGAACGCGCGCCTGCCGTTCGACATCACCATCGACGGTACCACCATGCTGATGTACATTCTCCCCAAGAACAACTGGGTCAAGAAGGAAGCAGGCGACCTGAACACCGTCGACTACCTGTTTGCCTCGGGGACCGTGCTGGCCCTGGTCGGCGATATGCGGGCTGAGCTCGCGCTTCCGCCGTCGATCGCCGGCGGGATTGCCTTTGACCTCACTCAACGGCTGACCATAGCCGTCGATGCCGAATATACACTGTGGTCGCAGTACGAAGGGCTGGCGTTCACCTACTCGGACTTCGCGAAGCCTCAGAGTATCTTCGTGGATTCCATAATGGATTTCTTCTCGGCAGACATGAGCCGGAAGGCCGTTTGGGAGAACGCCGGGAAGGTCATGGCAGGGGCGAAGTACGAGCCCGTCGACTTCCTGACCCTCCTCGGCGGCGTCTCGGTGGACCAGTCCCCCATGCGCAACACCGCGGAACGCATCCCGCAGTTCGTCGACACGGGTGACAAGTACGGCTTCAACCTCGGGTTTGTGGCACATGTCGAACAGTGGGACATCGGGCTTATCACCAGCTATTTTGCTTATCCGGACCTTCAGACGCCGCTGGTCGACGTTGACAACGACGGCCTCGATGACAGTTTTCCCGGCGACTACAAGGCCGCCACTTATGAAACCGTCCTGTCGCTCAACTATCGGTTCTAGGAGAATAAGCCATGCCACGACACGCAGTTCTATTCGCGATATTCCTGGTCTCGGCGCTGCTGACGGTTCTTGGTTGCGATGACCGCGGCACCGGCGTTCCCGTTACGTCCTACGAGTCATGGGGAGTGTGGCCAACGTCAGATCATTCGTTCGACCGTGACCTGGCCTTGCAGTTAAACAATGATGGTGAGCTCTGGACGGGATCGACGTATATCCCGAGCATCGCCATGCCCCCGCCGACCGGGCAATCCAAGCCGGTCCCGGTGCTCATTCTCCTGCCGCCTCAGAACGGTGACCAACTCTACTTTCTCCGAGCCGGCCTGCTGGAGCTGGCCCAGGAGATGATTGAGGCCGGCGAAATCGTGCCCATGGTTATCCACTGCCCGGCCAACGCCAGCGCTTTCGGAGGCTTCTTCTACGGCAACAGCATGCCGGCCGGTCGCGCCGACAGCATTATCGGCGACCGTATGATCACTGAATACCTCGCCACCAGAATACCGGCCATTATCGAGACGCTAAGATGCAAGCGGGGCATCGGCGGTGTCGGCATGGGTGGCTATGGCGCCTTGCGCGCGGCTATGAAGCACCCCGACATGTTCGGCTCCATCACCGTATCCGACGGCCCGCTGGACTTCGACGGCGCCGACGGCAACAGCGGCCTGATGGATCTCTTTGACGATGCCCTGGCAGAACAACTGAACATCGCGGACTATAGCAAGCTGGACACCAGCATTGTCGGCATCGATACGACCATCGCGCCCATTGACACGTTCACCTACAGGAAATTCGACAGCGGGCGCGGGCTGGTCACGCTGCCGCTTTCACGGCTCTTTATTGGCGGTTCGCTGGCGTTCTCCCCGCACGACACCCTCGTCGACTGGGTATACAACTATCAGGGCAATTACACTATCAATCAGCGGTTCAGCATTACCGACTCGTCGACTCTGATAGACAGGCTAGTGGGCAAGATCGAGGACCCGCAATCCAAATGGGACTTTCACCTGCCGTTCGACTCACTGGGACAGGTAGCTGACTCTATCTGGCCGCTCTGGATGACCAACAATCTCGACTCGATCTACGCGCAGATGAGCACCGTGGTCGGCTACGGCCCGCTCGACAGCATCAACATCTGGATCGGCCGCAATGTCGGCATGACTGACGGCATTCCGGACGCTAAATGGAACTATTACGAGATGACCGAATCATGGGTTAATACCCTCACCCAGGTGCACGGTCTCAATGTAAACGTGTACGATTACTCAAGCCTCGACGCGGAACCCGTGAGGGACGACGAGTACGCCTACGACCTGCTTCGGCAGATGCTCCTGTTCCACTCGAAGTGTTTTGAGAAATAACTCTCAGGAGAGATGACAGGCCCGGAGGATTCCCTTTCTCCGGGCTTTTTTCTTGGCACAGGGCACAGTGGACACCAAGGCTGACACATACGATTTGCTGTCAATCGGGGCGCACCCGGATGACGTTGAGGTCGGCACCGGCGGGGTGCTGATCGATCTCTCCGAGCGCGGCTGCCGTTGCGGGATCGTGAGTCTGACCCGCGGTGAAATGGGCACCGGCGGCACGGCCGACGAACGATCCGCAGAGATGGCCGAGGCTGCCCGAATCATGGGCGCGGACATCGTCAAGACCTTCGACTGGGGTGACACCCGCCTCGAGGACGCCTACGAAAAGCGGCTGGCACTGGCGGAAGTCATCCGGGCCGCCAGACCTCGCGTTCTGCTGGCCCCCTGCCCGCAGGTTGGGCACGGCCTCCGGCAGTCACACCCGGATCACCTGGCGGCGGGTCTGCTGACGCTCAATGCCGCCAATCTGGCCGGCTTGAGAAAAGTCGGTCTGCCCGGTGAACCGCACACCGTGACGAGAGTCTTCCACTATTTTCTGCCGCCCGGGACCTGCCCGGACTTTGTCGTGGATATCACGCCCCATTACGACCGCTGGATAAAGGCTCTCTCGGCACACCGCTCGCAGTTTCTCAATCCGGAGAAATCCCGCGATTACCTCGAGAGTATCACGGCCAGGGCGCGCTCACACGGACTCCAGGTTCGCTGCAAGTACGGCCAGGCTTTTCTCGCGGCTGAACCGGTGGTGGTGGGAGATATCCTGACACTGGCAACATTGGACGAACACTGACGGACGGACTTTCCGGCCGGACCGGGCCGTCAGGAGGTCGCCGTCCGCACGGCCGCGAAGGCGTTGCGCAGGTCGATGATCAGATCGTCGATGTTCTCGACTCCGACCGAGAGCCGCACGAGGCTGTCGCCGATGCCGTTCTGCCGGCGGACCTCGCCCGGGACTGAGGCGTGCGTCATTGAAGCCGGGTGGCTGATCAATGATTCCACGCCGCCGAGTGACTCGGCCAGCACGAACACGCGCGTCGACGTGACGAATTTCCTGACCGTTTCGAAGTCGCCTTTCAATTCAAACGAGACCATCCCGCCGGGCAGACGCATCTTGTTCGGCACGGGACGGCCGTCCTGCCCCGGATAATAGACCTTCTCCACCTGGCCCACGGTCTCAAGAAACTCGACGATTTTCATCGAGTTTAGCGAATGCCGCTCCATGCGCAGGTGCAGAGTCTTCAGGCCCCGCAGGACGAGCCAGGATTCGAAGGGGCCGAGTATGGCCCCGATGGCGTTCTGGTGAAAGCCGATCTGCTCGGCGAGCTGCTCGTTCCTGACAACGAGAGCGCCGGCGATAACGTCGCAATGGCCGGCAAGGTATTTCGATGCCGAGTGCATGACAATATCCGCGCCCAGGTCGAGCGGCTGCTGGATGTACGGACTGGCAAACGTGTTGTCGACCGCCGTCAGGATACCGCGATCTCCGGCCGTCCGCGAAACGGCGGGAATGTCCACGAGGTGCAGCAGCGGATTGGTCGGCGTCTCGATCCAGAATAGGCGCGTGCTCGGCGTCACGGCCGACTCGAAATCGGCCGGGTCGCGGCCGTCCACGTACGTGAAGCTGATGCCGAACTTCCGCATCACCTGCTCGAACTGGCGGCGCGTGCCGCCGTAGAGGTCATTCACGGCCACCACGTGGTCGCCGGCCTTGAGCAGGTGCAGTACCGTGGCGATGGCGGCCAGGCCGGACGAGAACGCATAGCCGTGCGTGCCGTTCTCCAGCGAGGCCAGGGCGTCCTCAAGCGCCTTGCGCGTGGGATTGGCCGAGCGGGAGTAAACGTAGCCGGATTCGTCGCCGGGAGACTTTACCTGATACGTGGAACTCGGGAAGATCGGGGTGGCGACCGATCCGGTCTGGTCCTGGGGCACCCGGCCGGCGTGAATCGCCCGGGTTTCGAACCGGCTGTTCTTCAGCGTGCGTTCATCCGCCATGTCTAATTCAGAAATCCTTTCTCTTTCATCCAGTCGTCGTTGTACATCTTGCTGATATACTTGGCGCCGCTGTCGGGCAGGATAACCACCACCGTCTTGTCGGCCTCGAGTTTCGCGGCGTGCTTCAGAGCAACGTGCACGGCCGCACCGGAGGACCCGCCGACGAAAATCCCCTCTGTACGCGTCAGTTCACGACCGGCCAGGAAGCACTCCTCGTCCGTCACCTGGTAGATCCTGTCAATGTACGAAAAATCGATCGACGGGCACAGCATATCCTCCCCGATTCCTTCCACCTGATAGGTCCGGGGCCGAACAAGAGTCCCGTCCCGGTGATACTGGTAGTACACCGACCCGACCGGATCCGCCGCAACAACCTCGATGTTCGGCTTCTTCTCCTTGAGAAACCTCGCCGTCCCCGAAATGGTGCCTCCGGTTCCGATGCCGCCGACCAGAACGTCAAGGCGGCCTCCCGTCTGCCGCCAGATCTCCGGTCCCGTACTCCGATAGTGGGCTTCGGCGTTGTTCAGGTTGAAGTACTGGCCGATCCAGAAAGAGCCGGGGGTCTCGCGATGCAGCCGTTTGCCCGTCTCGTAGTAGCTCTCGGGCGAGTCCGCCGGGATGTCGGTCGGGCAGATGTGGACCTCGGCACCAAATGCCTTGAGCGTATCCACCTTTTCCCGGGACATTTTGTCCGGAACCGTCAGAATCGCCTGGTAGCCGTTGGCGGAGGCAAACATGGCGACGGCTGCCCCGGTGTTGCCCGAGGTGGCTTCGACAATCGTCCCGCCCGGTCTGAGTTCGCCTGACTCCACGGCTTTCTTCAGGATGTACACGACCATGCGGTCCTTAATCGAGCCGGACGGGTTGAGAAATTCCGGCTTGACCAGGATGGCGGCTTTGACGTCGCGGCGGCTGGTCATGCGGCGCAGCCTGACCAGCGGCGTGTTGCCGACCACCTCTGTTATGTCGTCGGCATAGAAGCCGTTAGAAGCTTTTGGCGCTCGATGGCGCCCAAATAGTTTGGTCTTTCTCATGACTATACCTGGCTTAAGCTGGTTAATTATTCGGATAAAAAAAATCCACCATCGTCAGCCGAGGTGGACCCTGCATACCCGGGGATTACTGTACCGGCACCTTAGGGCATGGCTCGGCCCACTCCTGCGCTACAACAACAACAATCCGTATGCGGGGTAGTTCTGCTCATCACGATAAATATGTCCCTAATCTGTCTATATTGTACTGCCGGTCCCGGAATTGTCAAGCGATTTGTCTCCGAACCGGTCGCGGCGGCGGCATTCTGGTCAAACGCTGAACAGCACGCCGGCAAAAACCGTTTGACAAACAAAAACCGATTTTCGTAGTATTATCGGCCATTTGAGGCCGGTGGCCCGATCAGCGCTTCGTGCGGTTTAGCCACCGGCACGTCAGTTGTGTTTTGGCATGAACCGAACTGTATGTCAGGGACAAGATGTTTTGCGCTCAATGCCTGGAGAGAATCACCGGAAAGCCCATCCGACAGGGCGGGGAGTACTTCTGCTCCCTGGAGTGCGCTAACCTCGCCTCCGGTATCGACGTGGAAGAAGAGAGTGAGGGGTACTACGAGGAGGAACCGATAGCGGGCCTCTACGAAGAAGAAGAATAGGTCCAATCCTTCGCTGGTACCTGCCTTAGTCTCGCGAGATCTTTAGTATTTCATACCTGATCGGCCCGGCGGGAACCGTAAACTCGACCACGTCACCCACCGAGTGGCCGAGAAGCGCCTGACCTATCGGCGACTTGACCGATATTATATCCTCGTCGACATCCACCTCGTCCGGGGGGCTGATGGTATACTGAATCTCTTCGCCGCGGTCAAGGTCCCTGACAAGAACCCGGGCGAACAGGTAAACCTTGTCAGACGGAATCTTGTCAACGTCAACCGTCCGGACGCGCGAGAGTTTGTCCTCGAGTTCGGCCACCTTCCTCTCCAGCAGTCGCTGGACCTCCTTGGCGGCGTGGTATTCGGCGTTTTCGGCAAGATCGCCCAGAGCCCTGGCCCGCTTTATTTCGGCGACCAGTTTGGGGCGTTCCTCAAATTTCAGCCGTCTCAACTCGGCCTCAAGCTTGAGACGGCCTTCTTTTGATAGGTATATTGGCTCCACCATACCGAGACAATATACAACCGCTTTACCTATCCTGCAACGACGGAGTGGAGCGCCCGGCCAGAGCAAAGAAGAGAATTACCGATATCAGCAGCCCGGGAAATATCGGTTGCAGGTCGAACCAGTAGTTGCCGGTCGGCGTCAGGTACTGCGACAGGTACCAGACAAGCGAGACCAGGCCACTGACCACGACGACGGCAAAGGCAGCCGTGGGGGAAAGACGTCGCCGGCCGACGAAGGAGAAGAAGACGGGCACCAGCAGAGCCGGCGTGCCGATGGAGCCCAGCGTGTACCAGATATCGACCACCGAGCGGAAAAACACGGCCAGCACGACCGCCAGTACCACGGAAATGAGCAGGCCGAGGCGAGTATAGAACAGGATCTGCCGGTCGGTCAGGCGCGCCAGCCGTCCCGCAATGTCGTTGCCAAAAGTGCTGGCGGCGATAAAGGAGTAGGAATCGACGGTCGACATGACGGTGGCCAGCAGCGACAGGGCGAACAACCCGAGCAATCCGCTCGGCAGGACGCGCAACGCCAGAGTGGGAAACGAGGCCACGGGATCAGCCAGGTCGGGCAGGAGCGCGCGGGCATACAGGCCGCAGGAAGTGGTGAGGAAATCAAACACCATCCAGCAGACGATGGAGACCAGAATCCCGGTGCGTGCCGTGCGGGCATCCCTGACCGCGTAACACCTCTGGTAAAAAGCCGGTTCGATAAGCGTCGCCAGGGCGATCACGTACCACGTGGCGATGTACCACCCGGACCTGCCCCCGTGCCACGTCAGGTGGCCGGCCGGCAGGGCCGCGCGCAGAAACTCCAGCGAGCCGTACCCGGACACAAGGACCGCGAACAGCACGATAAACCCCGCGAACATCAGCCCAAACTGGAGCAGGTCGGTACGGACGACCGACCGAAACCCGCCGAGAAACACGTACACTATCGAAAAGAGCGTCCCGGCCGCCACTCCCGCCCAGAACGGCCAGCCGAACAGGGCTTCGCACAGGACGCCCAGCATAAGCACGTATGCAGCCGGTACGGTCATCACGAAGATGATGACCGAGCCGAGCACGGCGGTCCTGTCGTCATAGGTCTGGGCCAGGCGTTCGGGGATGGTCAGGACCTCCGACCGCCGCGCCTTCTCGGCCAGGAACAACGCGAACAGAAGAGCCGCCAGGTAATAGGGGACGCCGAAAACCAGCCAGTTGGACAGACCGTGCAGGTAGCTGTATTCCCCGACGCCGAGAATTCCCCCGTACCACGTGGACACAAGGGAAGCCACAAAGGCGGGCAGGGTCAGAACCCGCCCGCCCACGATAAGCTCGGCCACCGAACTGCTCCTGCTCAGCCGCCGGTAGAACCCCAGCCCCAGCAGGCAAACCAGGTAGAGGACAATCAGGCTGTAGTCTACGGCATGCATGAAGCGTCAGAACAATTCCAGACTCACCTGCCCGTAAAATGACCGTTCGGGGGCCACAAAGTACGCCGCCCATCCGTCAACCTGCACGGGTGATCCCGGCTGGCGCCATGCCCAGTTCTCCGCGTACGAGGCGACGGCTTCATACTTCTCGTCGAACAGATTGTCCACCCGCACGTTCAGCTTCAGCGTCCCGAGCTGCAGAAACTCGCCCACACTCACCGATGCAGCCAGGGAGGACACGAATACCGGATCTATCGAGAAATCCTCGATATTCCAGAGGTCCGCATACTGGCGGCCGATCAACTTGCCGTGATACGTCAGCCGCAACCGGCCCTTCTCATAGTCAGCCAGCACATTGGCCAGGTACTCCGGGAAGTTCGGCAGCTTCTTGTCCTTGCAGTTCACAGACTCGCTGAGCTTTACGGTATCACCCAAAATCGTGACTGAATCGACCCTATACTGGAGCAGATAGTCCTTGACGCGATTGTAGTTGAAGGCAAAGTTGCCGTTAACAATCAACTCGTCCAGGAGCTTGACGACCCCCGTAAGTTCGACGCCGGAATGGTAGGACCCGTCGACGTTGATTGTCACGTCGCGGCCTTCCCTGGACCCGGCGTACTCCAGAATCTCGTTTTTGAAATCCATGAAGAAGAGGTTGACACCCAGGGCGTACCGGTCGGTGCGGTACCTGCCGCCCAGTTCAAAATCATACAGCCGTTCCGGTTTCGCCGTGACGTCACCGGAGGCCGCGTATATGACGCCGCCGGGGTACGTGCCGACCGAGTCGATCATCTCCAGGGACGGAAACGCGCCCGGCTTGTCGGCGTCGTAAATGTCATCGTCGGTAGGCGCCCGCGAGGAAACCGCGGCGTTGGCAAACAGGCTCAGGCGCTCGTCAACCGTGTAGACAAGCCCCGCCCTCGGAGAGAAAAAGAGCCAGTCGACGTCAAAGTCATAACCCGGGAACGGTCCCATGCGCGTCTGGTCCAGCGAGTACCGCTCGTACCGGACCTGTGCGGTGACCTGGGCAGCCAGTTCGTCCGTCAGCCGGTAATACTCCTGACCGTACAGGGAGGCCACGGCTTTCCTGCCCCCGTACAGGTAGTACCGGTGGCGCGGGCTTACGGCGCCGTCAATATGCTCGGCCCAGACGACCTCGCCCCAGTGGTCGGAATCATACAGGTAGAACGAACCTCCCAGCGCGTGCGACCCATGATCATGCTGGAAGTCCAGGCGGGGGTTCCAGCCGTACTGGTTCTTGTAAACCCATTTCTGGCGAACCAGATCACCAGACGTCTGCCCGCCGGTCTGTGACGGGTCGATGCTGTACTCGATGTAATCCTGCCCCGGTTTGAACTGCTCGTAGTACCCTTTGCCCCGTATGTAGTACAGCGTGTTGGCCAGAACAACCTGCTCGGAAAGTTGGATAACGTTGTGCAACTGGTAGTGCGGCTGGTTGAAATTGTCGGTGGCGTTGCTGTACTCCAGCAGCTCGTAACCGGCAATCCCGGGGTTGGCCAGGCGGTTGTCGCGCAGGACATCGCGATCGACGCCGTAGTAGGCCAGGTGCGTGCGGATCGGCCCGCCGTACACGTGAAGTTCCGTCGTCATCCCGTGATCGAGCCGCCCCGCCGAAAGATAGTACGACCAGCCGTTATACCAGCTCTGCTCGCGGTAGCCGCTGGAGGACTGGCGCGAGAACCGTCCGTAAAACGCCCAGCGACCGTCAACCAGCCCGGTGGCGTATTCGACCGATTGTTTGGAGATCTGCCGGCCGAAGAACTTACCGCCGGACGTGAACTCCCCGTACCCGGTCCTTAACCGGGCGCCGCGCGTTTTGTCGAACACGCTCGAAACGATATTGATGGAACCACCGAACGAGGCGTCACCGTAAAGCGAGTTGCCGACCCCGCGCTGCACCTGAATGTCGGAGACGTTGGCGCCGAAATCCGGCAGATCGACGAAATACGTGGCCTGGTCTTCGGGGTCGTTCAGCGGCACGCCGTTGATATACGTCGTGACGCGTTTGTCATCGAAGCCACGGATCTTCAGGT
Source organism: Acidobacteriota bacterium (assembly GCA_035529075.1). Classification (NCBI taxonomy): domain Bacteria; kingdom Pseudomonadati; phylum Acidobacteriota; species Acidobacteriota bacterium. The sequence continues at coordinate 44,539 of DATKXK010000003.1, forward strand.
AGCTGTAACCCAGCGGCGCGCCGCCGTCCGTGTACGCTAACAGGTTGGGCGTCGACGCGAGCAGAAGTGGGAACTCCGCGACCGTGTAATCGCGTTCGATCTCGGCGCGGGTGACGTTGTCAAAGGCAATGGCGTCGACTCCCGACTGCACGCGGTCGGCCGTGACCAGAATGCCGTCGATCTCATAGTACATCGTCTCCAGCATCACCACCGAGGGGACATCATCCGCTCGGAACTGGCGCGGTTTGTAGCCGATTGCGGAAAACGTCACGCGCGTCACGGTCTCGGGAACCTCCATGACGTACCGTCCGCGCTCGTCGGTCTGGCCCGCGACACCGCTCACATCGGTGACGACCGAAACGCCCACGAGCGCCTCGCCGTCCGGAGCGACAACCGTGCCGCTCAACTCGGCGCCGCCGGCCGAAGACAGGAGGCCGGCACAGAGCAGAGCCAGGATTACGATGGTTTGTTTCATGACAGAAACCTCGCGTTAAACGGTTCATGTTTCGCAAGATTCCGTCCTGACGTGGTAGGTGAGCCCGGACTACTGGCTCGGGGGATGCGTCAGACATCTCCGTTTCCCTACGCCGGCACTACCCGGATCAGGTCTGGGGGTATAATCTCAGGCGGTGTTTATTACGCCACCCCCAACGGAACTGCTGTCTCTACGACCACCAATTAGGCCGCCGGCCTCGGCCGGCGCAAGTGGTTTTTCGCGACCCCGGGCGTGCACTCGCTTCGCGCGGAGAGTCATCACGCGCGGCCCGAAAGGTCACTTTTCCCAGTCGAGCGGCCCTTCCTCGAACCGCCGCCTGCAGTTTGCGAGCACGTACGGCCACGCCTTCGAAAAGTACTCATAGTACTTATCCGAGTCCTCGCCACTGCCGAAACCCTGCTGGCTCAGCTTGATCCGCGTGCGCCCCTCGCCGACCTCCTCAAACTGCACGATCACCCGGGTTTGCCCGCCGGTCTCCCTCAGGCGCGGAATCGAGGGCGGGGCGTTCCACGAGAACGAAAGCACCTCTTCCGGCAGGTAACTGAGCACTTTGCACCCCTCCGAGCCGCGTAAGCCCTGCGGCTCCGACGGTGCAAAGTAGAGTTCGAACGGTCCGCCGATCTCCAGCCTGACGTCGGCCTGCGGGGCAAAGAACGTAACCACCCCTTCAACCGTCGTCCAGGCCCGCCAGACCTCGTCAACCGAACCTGCGACCGTGGTTTCAACCTGAATGATGCGATCCATGGTGGCCTCCCGCGCGATTGCAAGGGCCGCGGTCACACCGCCCGGCCGGGGCCGATCAGGGCGAACCCCGAACGGCCGGACTAGTCGTTCTGGATATCCTGAAGGGCTTTGAGCACTTCCGCAAGCTGGTCGCGGCGGAACGTCACTCCCTTCTTCGTCGGCAGCCACTCGTTTTCTTTAGAGAGAAAGTATATCCTCAGCGAGACCAGTTGACGCCCCTTGTACTCGGAGTCCTCGATGACAAGCCGTTCCGTTTCCGAACGTTCCAATTCAAACCGCATAGTCAAATATCCTTGTCAGATGTCCGGCCCGGCCCTGCGGGCCGAGTCGGCCGCTTACCTCTTGTAGCCTATAGTCCTGAGAAACCTGACCCGTTCTTCTCGATCCTCGTCGGTCTCGACGCCGAGCGGCGAGTCGCCGTCGATCACCGTCAACACGCCGCGCCCCTGCCCGACGGCCGCAACAACGACCTGCAGCGGGTTCGCCGTCGCGCAGTAGACGTGGCAAACTTCGTCAACGTTCTTTATCCGGTTGAGCACGTTGATCGGGAAACCGTCCTTGAGGTAGACAAAGAAGATATGGCCGCAGCCGACGTCGAACGCCGCTTTCTGGGCCAGGGCGATCATATCGTCATTGTTGCCGTCGATACGCACCAGCCGCGCCTGCGACGCCTCGCAGAAGGCAATCCCGAACTGGAGCGTCGGCGAGGACGACACCAGCGCCTCGTACAGGTCCTCAACCGTCTTGATAAAGTGCGACTGGCCGAAGATGACGTTGGTCCCCTTCGGCACGTCGACTTTCACAACGTGCGTCCTGAACGGTGAATCAGTCGTCATCAGTAACCTCGAATATCTCGTCGCTGATATCAGCGTTAACGGTAGGATTCCGATAGTACTCCGTTCCGGCGAACTTCACTCCGAAAAAGAAGGCCGCTTTGCCTTCACCCTCGATATCGAACCTCCTGGGCAGCCAGAAGCCATCCGGTGTGGGCCCGTAGACGACGGACATGTTCAATTGCTTGAGCTTGAACATGGTCTTCTTCACCAGCTTGGCGGGTGAAAAGTCGACCCGCACGAGGTGAAACGAGTCCGCCTCCACGAAAAAATCGCCGTTTATCTGTTCGGCCCCCTCGACTTTCGCGGTCACCGTAAAACGGTGACATACGTACGATTCAATCTCTTCCGTATTGATGCCCTGGTAGACAATCTCGTACTGGTCGCGGTTCTCCGGATAGAACGGCGCCAGCATGGGGAACGAGATGTCACGAGCCTTGCGCTTGCGCTTCTTCTCTTTCCGCTTGGCGGCCTCTTTCGCCAGGTCCTTCGAATCCTGCGCCCGGCCGTCCTTGTAGTAGGCAAAGTACTCCTCGTGATACCAGGCCGTATCCTCGAGGTACCTTATATACACGCGCTTGTCAAAGCGGACCTTTTCCACAAACTCGCCGTTCTCTTCCTCCTCTCCTTCCAGGTACTCCGCCTCAAGGACGACGTTGTCCAGGGCAGCCGCCTGCTGCCGTTCAACCGCCAGCATGCGCTCGATAATGGCTTCGGGATCGATACCGGTGGTTTCCGCTTGAGCCAGGACAGCCGGCGCCGCCGAAAGAAGTACGGAGCCGAGAAACAACGCTGCTATCAGTCGTTTCATAATTGCCCTTCCTTGATTTCAATGCCTTCAATTACGTCGCCGACGACGAGACGGTCGACAACGTCCATGCCCTCGAGCACTTGTCCCAGAACGGTGTAGCGAGCCTCAAGACGCGGCTGCGGCGAGAAAGTAATGAAGAATTGAGACCCCCCGGTATCCTTCCCGGACGTCGCCATACCTACCGTCCCGCGCCTGTATGGTTCGTCGGAGTACTCGCAACGGACCAGGTACGGCGGTCCGCCCCAGCCGTCGCCACGCGGATCTCCCCCCTGCGCCACGAAATTCGGGATGACCCGGTGAAAACTCAGGCCGTCGTAAAACCCGGACTTGGCGAGGTCGATGAAGTTCAGCACCGAGAGCGGCGCCACGTCGAAATAGAGCTCAAATTCGAACACCCCCTGCGACGTTTTCATCACCGCGTAGGGATTCACACGGTAATCCTCGATGGCGCTCTCGATCTCCCGCTTCGAGATTCGCGTTCGGGCGGGCGGCACCATGCGCCAGCGGTCTTCTTTCAGGTACGTCTGGTAGGTTTCGGCGGCGTCTTTCCGCACCGCGTAATCGGGATCGAGCAGTCCCGCGATAAGTATCTCCATGGCTGCGGTATCCGGCCGGGCTTCACTCAAACGCGGAGCCACGGCTGCCAGCACAGCCCGGCGGACATCGAGGTCCTCTTCTTCTCCCCGCGATATCATCTCCCGCAACACCGGCAGGTAGGACAGGAGTTCTCGCGACCCGACCTCGTTCACGGCCAGGGTCACGACCGTGTAATCCGGGTCGTTCAGCGCCTTGTCTATATAGAACCGCACGTTAGCCGTATCCAGAGTCATCAGAACCTGCAACGCCGCACCCCGGACCATGGGGTCTTCGTCGCCGAACAGGATCGCCAGTCGCGGCACCACTCCGGGGTGCTCCACCAGCCCGTAGGCCTCCGCACAGGCCGCCCGCACCCGGGGACCCGGGGCTTCGTTCAATAACGAGTCAATCAGGTTCACCGCCCGATCCTTGCGCACCGCCGCCTGGTATTTAACTACGGCCGCGACCACGTTGCTCGAGGAGCTGGAGTCAAGCCCGGCTGTCACCGCGTCGATGCCCTTGTCGCTGGAGCACCGGCGCAGGCCGTCGACCAGGGCCAGCACCAGCTTCTCGTCGGACTCCCTGGCCAGCCGGTCAGCAAGTTTGCCGGCCGCCCACGGTGTCCCTTTCATGCTCAACCCCTCTATCGCCTGAGCCACGACTCGCGGGTCATCGTCGTTGATGGCTATAGCAAGATAATGCTCGGCCTTCTCTGCCGTCGAACTGCTCAGCCCGAGAAGGGCCAGCGAACGGACAAAGGGATCGCTGTCGGCGAGAAAGTCGATGAAGATGTCGGTGGCCTCGTCGATGCCCAGCCAGGCCAGCGCGTACAAAGCCGCCAGGCGCACGGCCGGATCCTGCTCTTGTTGTAATAGCGCGATGACTTCGCCCGCTTGAGATCTTGCTCCGGCATGAAAAAGAGCAAAACAGGCCGCCTCGCGCACGTCCGGCGAGGGATGCGTCAGGTACCCGGCCAGGGTGCCGGAAACATCCGTCATGCTGCTGTCGGACAGTCGACCGGCCGCCTCGACCGCCCTGGCGGTCACCGCCGAGGGCAGGTCCAGGGCGGCATCCAACAGCGGCACGGCGTACTGCTTCTGTCCGGTCAGGCCAAGCCCGAATGCCGCGGTCGACGCCACGCCGATCGAGGGATCGTTCAGCAGCACCATGAGATACTGACCGGCACGGCTGCCGCCGATGCGCCCGATCGCCAGCGCCGCCCGCGCCCGAATCTCGGGCGAGTCGCTGTCAAGGTATGCCGTCAGCCTGTCATCCAGCTGCCGCTGGTCTTCCCGGTGAATGATCTCGGCAAGCTTCTCAGCCGTAGTTCTTTCCCGAAGCGTGTCGTAAAGAAAATACGCCAGCCCCGCAAACAAAAGGACCGCCACGAAGGCGGCGATTCTCCGAAGGTTTTCAGCCATAATAGTCACAAAATCTATACCGGCACTATACGGGCGTCAACGTTTTTCCTGAGGCCGGCCGGCGGCCGGGACCTCGGGCACAGCCAAAAAAAACCCCCGGTGGTCAGCCGGGGGATGGTCTAACATAACCGACGCAGTCAGCTATGCGATATGTCACTGACGACACAAGCAAACCCCGTGCCCTCCGGGCACCGATCCGTAACCATAACCGGTTGCCGTACAAGGAATTGAAATCAGCCGTGCGCCGGCCCCTGCGCCCCATCCGGTGCTGTGCAATCATGTTCAACTTTTGAACAGGGCTTTGCCGGAGCTTTCGCCGGACCAACCACCGCAACGGCTTGCAGAACCGGCCGCAAGCGGCTACAAAAAAACCCCCGCCCGTGACGGGCAGGGGTTCTCAAAAGCTCTCCGGAAGCGCTACAGCGCCTTCCAGATGAACGTGTAGTTGGCGCTGACCGGCAGGCCGGACTTGTTCGCGTAGTAACTGTCAATCCTCAGTTTGTAAACCTTGCCGGCCGTCTTCACGAGATAGACGTGCGACTTTGAGGTCAACTGGTGGTTCTCATCGTTGTAGTTGTACCAATCGGTCAGGGCCGAACTCGGGATGTCAGGGAACATGGGAGCATTCGGCTGCATCGTGAAGACGTCTATGTCAGTCGAATCAGCAAGCTCGCCTCCGGCCGGAAAGGCCTTGCAGGCACCGGTTCCGTTCGGGCCGCTGTTCTGGGAACAGTCGTACGAGGCAAAGGCTATGTCCCAGTCCGGCGAATCAGCCGGGTCAGCCGGGTACACCTGCTGGCCGGTGGAAAAATCGAAGTACCCCACGCTGTCGCCCACGTCGACCATGGCCTTTACAGCCGTACCGTCGAGTTCCTTGAGGTCTGCCACCGTCTGGTAGAGGTAGGTGATGTACACTTCTCCCATGGTCGGGGGCCTGTCTGCATCAGGCATCGAATCCACCCGGAACTTGAGGTAGTTGTGCCCGCCGGCGTCCACCATCGAATACACGTACTGGTTGGCGGTCACCACGTGATTTATGGTATCATAGCTGTACCAGTTGTCAATGAAGTAGTCAATGGCGTCGTTGACCCATGTCACGCCGGCCGTGTCGGCCAGGGTAACGGCGGCAAAGTCGACCACGCCGAGGTCGGCGCCGACGGCATCCCCGCCGACGATGGTAGACGCTCCACCGTCAAGCTTAATTACTTCACGCCGGAACGCAATGTCCCAGTCGCTGCCCGCGGCTTTGGCCGCGCTGCCGGAGATGGTGTCCCTTGACTCAAACGAGAAGTGCGCGAAATCAGCGTAGCTGGTGGCATCAACACTCGTGCGCCAGAAGCCGCCGCTCTCGTCCCAGGTTGTTGTGGTTGTGTTCTGCGGCAGCCCGCTCGAGGTTGGATTGGCCTCGTCGTCCGAGCAGCCCACGGTGGCCAGCAGCAACGCCGCCATCGTCAGAATTAACAGGAAGGGCTTCATGATACAGTACTCCTTTAGGATTGAAACCACGTCAGGTTAGATTGTTACCGTCAGATCGTATTTGAACCCGGCGAAGACCGTAAAGCCAGGCCAGTAACCGTAGCGGAACTTGGTCTTGCCCAGCAGGTTCTCCAGCCTCACAAAGGTTTCCAGGCCGTTGTGAAACCGTTTGAAGAGGTTCAGGTTGAGAGTCGTGCGGGACGGTGCGAACTCGTCCGGCTGGCCCTCGTTGCCCCCCGTGTTGGAGCGCGGTACCCACAGCTTGCGGGACTGGTGATCACCCCAGAAACTCGCGCCCAGGCCGCTGCCCTCGTGAAACGCCGTCAGGAAGAACTTGAACGTGTGTGCGGGTCGATTTACAAGCTTATTGCCGGTCTCGATCACCTGCGCGCTGTCCGTCCCCGCATACAGGGTGCTGTCGGTATCAAGGATGAGATTGTACAGGTAGTTGTATGAGAACGAGAGGTCCATGGCTCCTGAAAGCCGGATACGAGATTCCCACTCTATTCCCTGGGTTATGGCCGTCTCGATATTCTGGTACACGTACACGCCTCGCGTGTACCTGGGCGTAAAGCCGATCAGGATGAAATCAATGAGATCCTCAAGATGATTGTAGAAGTACGTGACCCGGTGCAGGCCGATGGCACCGTACGAAAACTCGGCCGAGAGGGAACTGTTCAGGGAGTTCTCCTGCTTCAAGTCGGAGAAGTTGCCCGCCCCGACGTCAAGGTCGGGCGGAAGTGTCACTTTCCCACCGTAGACGATGTACCCGGCGGAACTGTGGTCGAATACAAAGTACTGCTGCTTTATCGAGGGTACCCTGAACCCCCTGCCCACGAAACCGCGAAGCCTCAGTTGCCGGTGCGGCGTGTACATGACGCTGAGCGACGGGTTTACGTGCCCGCCGAAAGAACTGTGGTGCTCGTACCGAATCCCGGGCAGAAGGTTGAGGTTCTTTACCGGAGAATATTCGTACTGCAAATAGGCGGCCCCGGACCGGTCAGCCTCCTGCTGGGAGATTAGCTCAGACGATATCAGGTCCTGGTAATTCAGGTCGAACCCATACGTGGCTACGTGATTCTGGCCGATCACGTAGTTGGAGCTGTAGGACAACTCCCAGTACAGGTCCTGCGTATCCGAGGTGTCAATCCAGTACGGGCCGCTGTACTTGTTCCAGTTATGGACATAGTAGGTGGCAAAAAGCCGTGTCTTCATGGAGTATCTGTCGCCGGAGAGGAAATCAACGGTGACGGAGCCCTCGTAGCGCTGGTTTGACTCCTCGTCGTCGTACACATACGTCACCGGATCGCTGATCTCGTTCTCCCTGATTTCCTCGGACTCTATCCAGTCCCGTCGCTCGTGCATGAAGCGGGCCTTGGCCGTCAGGCCCCATTGAGGTGACAATTCCGTTCTCGCCTTGCCGCTGAGATTCCAGCGGTCAATCCGTTCCTGGCCGTTGGTGTGCGGCGTGCTCCGGTCAAGGTCGAAACCGTCGGTTGAAAAGAGCTTTGCCCCCAGGTGGAGCCCCGCCCGTTCGCCGCCGAGCTCCAACTCGGCTGACGGGTTGTAGCTGGTATGAGTACCATAGTCCAGATACAGGCCGGCCCTGCGGTCGCTCCGAGGCGGCTTTTTGGTGATGATGTTTATTACGCCACCCATGGCCTCGGACCCGTACAGGGTGGAGCCGGTGCCCTTGACCACCTCGATCTTCTTCACATTGGTGAGCGCATACTGGCTGAGGTCAATTGACCCGCGCACGCGGCCTACCGCGCGCTCACCATCGACCAGCACCAGAACCCGATCCCCTTCAATCCCCCTGATCGTCGCTCCCTGCCCCGAAAGGTCCTCGTTGATTTGAACACCAATGGCCGAGGCCAGCGCCTCGTCCACCGTCGTTGCCCCGGTCCTCTGAAAATCACGCTGGGTAATCACTTCCGTCTGAACCGGCACGTTCTTCAGAAGGTGAGGCGACCGCGTACCGGTCACCACGACGTCGTTGAGAACCCACGGGGCCGGCCGGAGCCGAATTTCAAGCGTCTGCTCGCCGCTCACCTGCACGACCAGCGTGTCGCCCGGATCGTATCCGACGTGCGTGGCCAGAATATGGTACTTGCCGTCCGACAGACGCTTGAATCGGAACACGCCCTTGTTGTCCGTCGGGACGACGTCGCCGGTCTCCAGAATCCTGACGTTCACGTCCTGGATGACCGTTCCGGTTTCCTTGTCCAGGACCCGGCCGGTCAGAGCACCGGCCAGAGCCGAACCGACAAGGATTCCGCAAGCCAGAGCCGCGAAGTAGAGAATTCGAAACATGATGACTGCCTGACTCATAGTTGATTTCTATTGCCGCCCAAGGTAGGGCAGGATCGGCCGGTTTTGTCACCGCGATGTCATCAAAATGGGTCTAACAGGTGCATTTTGTTACTTTTGTCACGAAGTCACCGGCCCTGCCGGTCGGGGCCGCCCTCTGGCGAAACCCGGGGTGTCTCGTGGCAGCTTAACGGGAGAACTTTTTGGCGGCCTTTTCCAGGTCGGGGTGACTCAGGGCAAGCAGTTGCTTGTCAATCGAGGCCATCAGGTCGGGCTCGAGAGTCGACAGCCGGCGGGCGAAGGTTCCGGATTCGATTTCGCGGTACAGGCGCGTCATCCTTTTTCTTACGGCTCCATCTATCAGCTTGGGGCCGGCCAGAATCGAGCCGTAGCGGGCGGTAGCGGAAATACGTCGCAACATACCTTCAATCCCGTGTTCCTTGATCAGGCGCACAATCAGGTCGAGCTGATACGCCACTTCCAGGTAGGCGTGCTCCGGCGGGAGCCCGTTTTCCACCAGAACCTCGAACCCGTTCTTGATCAGGGCCGACAGCCCGCCGCAGAGCACGGCCTGCTCGCCGAAAATGTCGCCGACCGCCTCGGCCGCGAAGGTGGTCTTCAGCAGTCGCTTCCGCTTTATCCCTATCGCGTCGGCCAAGCCAAAGACAGTGCGCAGGGCCTTGCCTGAATGGTTCCGGGCCACGGCATAGAAGGCCGAGACAGAGCGGTCCGTAAGGAATTTCTCCCTTAGAGCCACCCCGGGGGCGTGCGGTGCGATCAGCACGACATCACAGGCGGCGGGGGGTTTTACGAGTCCGAAATGCACCGACATCCCGTGCAGGAAGAGCAGCGTTGCGCCCGCCCTGAGGTTCTTCTCGATGTCCCGGCTGAATACACGACCGTGAAGATGATCGGGAAAGGCCATGCAGACAACATCAGCCACGCGCACGGCCTGCCCAATCGTGGTTATGGAGGCAAACCGGTCCTGTCGCGCGCGCCTGCGGGATTTCGACCCGGAGCGTAACCCCAGCGTTACGCTGAGCCCGGAGTCCCGCAGGTTCAGAGAGAGGGCCCGGCCCTGGGAACCGTAGCCGACCATGACCACGCGTTTTTTTTCCTTGTCTGGCAGAATCACGGCGGTAATATAGACATACGCTCAAGCTTTTCCAATAGTGCCCACATGTTACCGGTAGACGCATATCACGAATCGATGCAGGCGCTGGTCAGGGTCGCGCTGCAGGAAGACATCCGCGAGGGGGATATCACCTCGCTGGCCGCCTTGGAGCCAAACCCGGCCAGGGGCGGGATTATCGCCAAATCGGACGGCGTTCTCTCCGGAGTGGAGCCGGTCATGCTCGTATTTCGAACCGTGGACTCGGCCAACAAGGTGCGTTTCCTCCTGAACGACGGCGACAGGTTCTGCCCGGGGCAGACAGTGGCAGAGATCGACGGGTTCAATCAGACTATTCTTGCTTCCGAGCGAGTCGCCCTGAATTTCCTCGGGTGCCTTTCCGGAGTGGCCACCATGACGCGAGCGTTCGTCGAGAGAATCTCCGGTACTTCCTGCACGATTCTCGACACGCGGAAAACGACCCCGGGCTGGCGGCTGCTGGAGAAGGCCGCCGTTTGCCACGGCGGCGGCAAGAACCATCGCCTGGGCCTTTACGATATGATTCTTATCAAGGATAACCACATCGCCTCAGCCGGCTCCGTGGCCGGTGCCGTCAGGCGAGCCCGGGAGTTTCTGGATACAGCCGGTTTCAGGCTGCAGTTTAATAGCAGCGCTGAACGCGTCGATCTCGAGGTTGAAGTTGCCACCGAGGAACAGCTCAAGGAAGCGCTCGGGGCCGGGGTCAAGCGCATTATGATCGACAACCAGGCCATCGAGTCGCTTGCCCGCCTGGTCAAGACGGCCAGAAAGCTCGACCCCGACGCCAAGCTGGAAGCATCCGGCAACGTCACCCTTGAAACCGTTGCGCAGATCGCCGCTACCGGCGTGGACTACATCTCTGTCGGCGCTATTACGCACTCGGCGCCGGCAGCCGACTTCTCGTTGCAGTTTTCCGAAGAATGATCCCCACTGGCCCCAACCTGGAGCAGATCGCCGACACCCTGGTCCTGGACATCCGTCGCAAACCCGGTCAGCCGGTCGCTTTCGCGACCCTGCAGAAAAGACTGCGGCTCGATCAGGATACCATCGAGGCCGCCCTGCATTTGCTGGCCTCGAACGACTACCGCATCAGGAAGGGCAGGAAAGCAGTGACGTTTGTGGCTCCTCCTGACCGCATGATACCGCTTGAAATCCGGTACCGTCTCGGGACCAGGTGGCTCGGTACCTCGGTGCACGCGTATAACACGGTCAAGTCAACAAACGTGATCGCGGCGCAGTTAGCCGAGCGCGGGGCGGTTCAGGGCACTATCGTCACGGCCGAGCGGCAAACTAAGGGACGCGGGCGCCTTGGGCGCTCCTGGTACTCACCGCCCGGTACCGGCATCTATGTCTCTATTGTATTGAGACCCGCCTTTTCACCCGAACGCGCCCCCGGCATGTCCATCATGACCGCCACCGCCCTGGCCGACACCGTGGCGAACTATTGCCCGGGCGAGGTTCAGATCAAATGGCCCAACGACCTCCTCATCAACGGCAGGAAGACCGCCGGCATCCTCACCGAACTCTCGGCCGAGCGAGGACGTATCGGACACCTGATTGTCGGTGTCGGAATCAACGTCAACAACAGCGCCCAATCCTTCCCGGAGGAGCTCCGGAAAACGGCCACGTCTCTCCGGCGCGTGCTCAAGCGCAAAGTCAGCCGCGTGGAACTGCTCCAGCGTTTCCTGCGGCATTTCGAGAAGGAGTACGAGACCTACACTCGTCACGGCCTGCAAAAACGGCTCGGCCGGATTCGCCGCTACTCGTCCCTTGTCGGCAGGCAGGTAGTCGTGAAGTCCGGACGAAGCACCGTCAGCGGCACGGCTGTCGATATCGGCCCGGACGGCAGTCTGATCATAGAGACCCCGAAGAAACGCATCCCGGTGACGGCCGGCGAAGTGCGGCTGGCTGACGGCTGACAACTCCCGCCCCTTGCTCACCGCCCCGCCCGGTGTGGGCCGGCTTGCATTTCGCGTCCCGATATGCTACCATAGCCGCATGTACAACGAGAGCATCATGGAACATTTCCACAACCCGCGCAACGTGGGTGAAATCGAAGAGGCCGACGGTATCGGCCAGGCGGGCAACCCGGAAACCGGCGACGTCATGAAAATGTACATCAAGATCGCCGACGGCCGGATCACCGAGGCACGGCATAAGACGTTTGGCAACGCCGTGGCCATCGCGGTCAGTTCCATGGCCACGCTGATGATTATCGGCAAGACGCTGGACGAGGCTGCCGCCATGACCAGGGAGGACGTCTCCCGGGCACTTGACGGTATCCCGCCGGACAAAATGGACTGCTCCAACATGGCACCGGATGCCGTCCGCGCGGCCATAGAAGACTACCGGGCACAGAGTACGCAACCCTGAGCCCTCCGCCTGCCACCTATGCCTGAACTCCCCGAAGTAGAAACGACCGTCCGCGGACTGCGGGCAACGATCACCGGAAAGACCATCGAGCGCGTCACCCTGCACGCCCCGCCGTCGTCAATCGTGGTCAGCCCCTCGCTGGGGCCGGTGCGCTTCGATTCCCTGCTGCCGGGCAGGACCGTCCGCGCCGTAACCCGCCGGGGCAAGAACATACTGGTCTCCCTGACGGGCGACATCACCCTCTGGATCCATCTGAAGATGACGGGCCGCCTGACGTGGGTTCCGGCCGGCACACCGCCGGGCCGGCACGACCTGGTCCTGTTCGACTTTGAGAGGGACAGTTCGTCCAATGCTCGCATGCATCTGCGCTTCAACGACTATCGGCGCTTTGGCCGCCTGCGCCTCTTCCCGGACGAGGAACTGTTCAAGCAGAAGGGGCTTAAGGAACTCGGGCCGGAACCACTGGAGATTTCCGCTGAGCAATTCGTCCGGTTGTGCCATCGCCGTGCCCGCATGATCAAGCCCGCCCTGCTCGACCAGTCGTTTATTGCCGGCCTCGGCAACATATATGCCGATGAGTCACTCTATCATGCCCGAATCCATCCCCGGCGCCTCATCACCTCCGTATCCCGGAGAAAGCTCATGACATTACACGGCCAGATCCGGAGACTGCTGCACAAAGCCATCCGGCTGATGGGCACCTCCGTCGACACCTACGCAGGCGTCGACGGTCAACCCGGGGGATTCCAGAGATACTTGAAAGTATACGGCAACGAGGGCGAGCCGTGCCGCTCATGCGGCACGACGATCGTGCGGGAGAAGATCGGGTCACGGTCGGCGTCTTTTTGTCCCCGCTGCCAGCGGTTGCGGTAACGACCAAGCCGGACCCTCTCGGTCAGGAAACTCAGGCCCACAGGAGATTGCGGCCGGTATCAGGGTCAAAATAGTGCAGCGCCGACGCCTCAAGGGTGAAACGGACCTCCTGCCCCACCGCTATCGGCCGGGATACGTTTGACACCGTCAACGAATGCTCCTTAAACGATAACCGCACCACGTACTCGTCGCCCATGTAGTCGCAGGATTCGATGCGTCCCCCGAGGGGACCATCACCACGGATTTCTATGGCCTCCGGGCGCAGCCCCGCCAGAAGCCCGGCGGCGGCCTTGGCAGCCACCGCGTCCGGTACTTGCACGCCGAACGGCACCAGCCTGCCGCTGTCTATCCGGGCCGCAATGAGATTCATCTGCGGCTGACCGATGAACAGCGCCGCAAACCTGGTGGCCGGCCGCTGGTACAGGTCTTCCGGGGAGCCTATCTGCTCGAGCTGTCCGTCGTTAAGCAGGACAATGCGGTCGGCCATGGTGAGTGCTTCGGCCTGATCGTGGGTCACGTGAATCATCGTGCGCCCCAGGTTCCTTTGTATGCGGACTATCTCGTGCCGCATCCTCATCCGCAACTCGGCGTCGAGGTTGGACAGAGGTTCGTCCAGCAGGAATATCGCCGGCTCGCGCACCATAGCCCGCCCGAGGGCCACGCGCTGGCGCTGGCCGCCGGATAACTGGCCCGGCTTGTCCCGCAGGCGGTCGGCCAGACCGAGCATCTCGGCAATCCGCCGCACGCGCGCAGCACGTTCCTTACCGGACATGCCGGCCACTCTCAGCGGAAAATCGAGGTTTCTCTGTACCGACATGTGCGGGTACAGCGAGTAATTCTGGAAAACGAGCGCCACGTTCCGGTCCCGCGGCCGCAGCCGGTCCACTCGCTTACTGTCGATGTATACCTCGCCCGTGGTCGGCTCCTCAAGCCCGGCGATTATGCGCAGGATAGTGGACTTACCGCACCCGGAAGGCCCCAGCAGCACGGCCAGCTCTCCTGCGGTCAATTCCAGGGAGATATCCTGCAACACCGGCTTCCCATCGTAGACCTTGGAGATGTTCTTCAGTACCAGCCCGGACATCTAAGGTTGCTCCTCGATCCGCCCGTCCTCAAGGCGAAAAACCGCTCCCGACTCCCGAAGGTGTGCCGGCGGCTTATGGGCGGTTGTCAGAAACAGTTGCGAAAAACCCTCGAAAAGCCCTATCAAGCTCATCGCCCTTGCTTCGTCAAGCTCGGCAAATATCTCGTCCAGTAGAAGCAGCGGCGGCATACCACGCTCCCGCTTGAGCATCTGGTATAAGGCCAGCTTAAGCGCCACTGCCGCCGTTCGCCACTGTCCCTGCGAACCATACATCCGGGCTGGGTATCCGGCAACTGAAAACAGAATCTCGTCGCGATGCGGCCCCACGAGCGCCGTCTGCACGGCCCGTTCACGATCACTATGACCGTCCAACTGCACCTGGAAGGCTACCTCTGCATCCCCGATCTCCGCATGACCGTTCGACAGCGGCACCGACGGCCGGTAGCGCAACTCAAACCGCTCACCGCCCGATATCCGTGCATAATACTCAGCGGCGGCGGCGGCAAGCGAGGACAGGAAACTGTTCCGGGCGCACGTGACCCGGGCGCCGTGAGAAATCAGAACACCGTCGAACGGTGAAGGGTCCATGTCCCTCTTGAGCGCTGCGTTCTTCTGCGCCAGCGCAGCCTGGTAGGCGATCAGGTCGCTGAGATACAGGCGGGAAAACTGTGAAAGGTACATGTCAAGAAAGGCCCGGCGGACGGCGGGCGGGCCCGCAAGAATCTCGCTGTCCTCGGGACCTACCGACACGGCGCAGAAGTGATCGTACAGTTCCCGCAGCTTTGACGGTGCCCCGTCGATCGTGACCTTTTTCCGTCCGCCGCGCTGGAACGCCACCGCCGGTGACTTCGGACCGCTCGAAGTGGCTATCTTTCCCTCGAGCCGGTACACGTCGCATTCATGTTGTAGCAGGACGGTGTCGGGCGCCCGGCGCTGTGACCGTCCGAGACACAAGGTAAAGAGAGCTTCGAGGAGGTTGGTTTTACCCGAGCCATTGAGACCGTGCAGGACATTGACGCCCGGAGCCGGGCTTAACTGCAACCGGCCGAGGTTACGAAAGCAGGTTACCGACAGCGACTGAACGTTCATGGACTTCTCAACGTGCAGATCGCAGGGCAGACCCTGCCGCCGGCACGTCAGTCTCAAGCAACTTCACTCGGCCAGTCTCAGCGGCATGATAAGGCAGAGGAAATCCTCTTTGGGAATGTCCGGGCTGTATACCACCCCGGCCGCGACTGCCGAGGAGAACTCGAAAACGACCTCGTCACTGTCTACCTTACCGAGGATCTCTGATATATACGTGGCGTTGTAGCCAATCTCGACCTCTTCACCTTCAAAGTCGCATGGGAGTGACTCCTTGCCTTCGCCTCCCACGTCGGCGTTACTGGTCGAAAGCGTCAGGGACGACTTTTTGATGCCGAACTTGACCTGGTGCGTCAGCGCATTCGACAGGATGGAGACCCGCCGCACGGCGCTGCTAAGCTCATCCTTCGAAATTATCAACTTCTTGTCACTCCCGCTCGGGATGACCTGCTCAAAGTTCGGGTACGGTCCTTCTATCAGGCGCGACGTCAGCACCGTCTCACCTAGGTTAAAGATGATGTTGGTCTCACCGAAAATGACCCCTATTTCCTTCTTACCGCCCTCCACGAACTTCGGTATCAGGTTGAGCACCTTCGGCGGGATAACAATATCCTCACTGATTCCCTTGAGTTTCGTGTTCTCGGCCGCCATTCTGGCCAGGCGATGACCGTCGGTCGCCACCATCTGCATCTTATCACCCTTGGTTTGCCAGAGCACGCCGTTCAGCGCTGGCCGGGTCTCATCCGTCGAGCACGCAAACGTAGTCTTGCGGATCATTGTAACAAGGCCGTCGGCCGATATTCGGATTTCTTTCTTCGTATTGACTGCCGGCAGTTTGGGAAAGTCGTCCGCCGATACCATCGCAATCTTGTACGAGCCGTTCGGTATCTTAATCTCTATACGTGAATTTATCGACTCCACCGTTATTTGCGACTCCGGCAGCTCTTTGATAATATCAAACAGTATGCGCGCCGGCAGGGCTGCGGAGCCCTTTTTGATCACCTCACACTTGACGGCAGTGGTGATTGATATGTCCAGATCCGTCGCAGATATCTTGAGCTTGTTATCAAGAGCCTCCAGCAGAATATTCGTGAGAATCGGCAGCGTCGACTTGGTCGGCACCACCTGAAGAATAGATTGCAACGATTCAGTAAGGTCCGATTTGAGTAACGAGAACTTCATGCTTATTTTCTCCGCTATGGGTTTGTTCACAGCTTTTTACTATCAGAGACGTCTATATATACGGTGTAGTAGTAATAGGGCCGGTTGAAATGTTGAGATGTCGATTTGCCGGTACTCCGTTGGTAACGTGAAGTCGATGGCGGAAGGAGTTACCGCGGGTGCACCTGCTTTTTCTATCCACATAACAATCCCCAAGTTATTGACAAGTGTCGTAGTCTGTCCACAGGGCGGGCCCACCGCCGGGTTGTGCATAGAGAATCCACAGTCTTAACCACAAGTTGTCAATATAACAATGCCGCGGACAATTTGTCAATTTTCTCTCGAAACACGGCGTTGCTTGACATGCGCTTCGAAATCAAGTCACAGGCATGAATGACGGTCGAGTGATCCCGCCCGCCGAACGAAGTGCCGATCACCTTAAGCGAGTTGTCTGTCAGGGAACGGCAAAGGTACATCGCGGCCTGGCGGGCAAGGGCGATGTTGGCGGTCTTCTTCTTAGCCGTCATCATGGAGATGTCGATATTGAAGTGGTCGGCCGTCTTGCGCTGAATAGTGCCGATCGAGAGCTGCCGCTTATTCATGGCGGTCGTATCAGAAAGTACCTTCTTGGTCATTTCCAGGTCCACCGGTACTTTTGTCAGGGAGGCGTAGGCAAGGATGCGAATCAACGCTCCCTCCAACTCACGAATGTTCGTAGTGATCTGGTCCGCGATGTACGTGACTACGCTGTCGGGCAGGGACGTTCCCTCCGACTGCAGCTTTTTGTACAAGATAGCCGTCCGGTTCTCGAGGTCCGGTGCGTGCAAATCCGTGACGAGGCCCCAGGAGAAGCGGGACAGCAACCTGTCTTCCAGGCCCCGGATCTCCCGCGGAGGCCGGTCCGAACTTAAGATGATCTGCTTGCCGGTATGGTACAGGCTGTTGAAGGTGTGAAAGAACTGCTCCTGCGTGCCTTCCTTACCGGTAAAGAACTGGATGTCGTCAATAATAAGGACATCCACGTTCCTGTACATGCGCGTGAAGTCCGCCATGCTGCGCTCCGATATGGCCGTGATGAAGTCCGAGGTGAACTTCTCGGAGGTGGCGTAGATCACGCGTTTGTCGGGAAAGAATCCGATGATCTGATGACCGATTGCCTGGATAATGTGCGTTTTGCCCAATCCGGTACCACCGTAGATATACAGCGGGTTGTACTTCGTCATACCCGGTGCTTCGGCCACTGCCTTGGAGGCGGCACAGGCGAACTGGTTGAAGTCGCCGACAACGAGAGTTTCGAAACGGTACCGTGCGTTGAGGTTGTGATTGTTTGACGGTGCCGGTGTCATCCTCTGGCGTGCCGGTTCAAACTCAATCTCGGTCTGGTCTTCCGATGGGCTGTGGCCGGTGATTACGTAGATGAGGTCATAGTTGGCGCCCAGCACTTCTGCAAAAGCCTCAACGATAAGGTCCCTGAAGTGCGAATCAATCCAGTCGGCCACAAACTGGTTGGGAACGGCAACCTTGAAGGCTCCATCCTCCGTCGGTTCCCCGCGGGTCAGCTTCAACCAGGTGTTGAATGACTGCCGCTTCACCCTGCGCGCAACGTAGTTGAGGCAATCTGCCCATTGCTGCGAGTTAGTTACCTGCTCAAGCAAGATAGTACCCCCCACTTGCTGTTATAAACAGTACATCCTGTTTTCTAATCCCTTTACCGTGGGTTGGTTACACCGATACCGGCACAACCGGCCGCGAAGTTACTCACAACCTTATCCACACGGTCTATTCGGTTCGGGGTTCATAACGTGCGGATTGACAACCCGCGTGCAGACGGCCGGGAACATTTATCCACAGCTTACTAACATTCTGCGGGTCAATCACATTCACGGCAATAATTATCCACTGGGGTTGCCATCGTCAAGGGGAGACTGAAAATAAATGCCGGTTTCTTGAATCGCTTGCTCCATATCGCCTTATACAGGATGAAAACGGACGCTGTTTCCGTGTCGGCGACAGGGTGTGGTGAAATTAAAAACAGCGTGTACTTGATGCTGGCGTCGGGCAAAAGCTTATCGCGGTGCGCCTTCTTGTACGGCACGTGCGAGGTTCTCAAAGAGCGAAACTTCATCCGGCGTTCCGTACACGGCGACAGGCCTGCCTGTGTCTGCAGCCTCTCGAATTGTCTGCATCAGAGGTATCTGGCCCAGGAACGTGATGCCGAGTTTGGTGGCAAGCTCGCGACCGCCGTCCTTGCCAAAGATGTACTCGCGGCGGCCGTCGCGCTCGAGGTAGGCCATATTCTCGATGACTCCAAGAAGGCGCAAGTTGGTCCGCTCGGCAAGCTTAGCTACTCGAGCGGCCACGTGGGTGGCGACAGCCTGGGGCGTGGTGACGACCAGCAGTTCGGCGGAAGGCAGAGACTGGGCAATTGTCAGGGTAACGTCGCCGGTGCCGGGGGGAAGATCAAGTAACATGTAGTCAAGGTCTGACCACGCGACGTCGGACAGGAACTGGTTGATCGTTTTGTGCAGCAGGGGGCCCCGCCAGATGATAGGGTCGTCCTCACCGACGAAGAAGCCCATGGATACCACTTGCAGATTCTCGCCGACGGTTGCCGGGATGATCTTCTCGTCTTCGATGGTGGGGTGGCAGGTAATGCCGAGCATGCGCGGGATGGAAAAACCATAGACGTCAGCGTCGACCAGGCCGACGCGGTGTCCCAGGCGGGCCAGCGCGGTGGCGAGGTTGCTCGTGACGGTCGACTTGCCGACGCCGCCTTTTCCGGAAGCCACGGCGACGAAACGTGTGGCCGTATCGGCCAGGGGAACCGGCTTGAGACCGGCCTGCGATCCCAGGCCGAGTTGCGTTTTCAGACGGGCGCGCTGCTGATCGGTCATGACGTCAAAATCGACTGTGACGGACTTGACGCCCGGCACCTCCGATACAGCGTTTATGATGTCGTCCCGGATCTTGTCCTTCTGAGGGCAGCCGCCGACTGTCAGGGCGATCCCCACCGTAACCTTGTCTCCGTCGATGCGAATGAACCTGACCATGTCAAGCTCGGTCAGTGGTCGGCTCAATTCGGGATCGAGAATCCGGCTCAGGGCCTGGCGGATTGGCTGTTCGTCAAGCATTGTCGTTTCCCGACTCCCGGCCCAACTTGAGTTCTGAGAGTCTGGTCGAGCGGAAAACGGTTTCGAGAGCCTCCTGCGCACGGCTGTAAGTGTCCCGCAGATTACAACTGGGAAGATGCGAGCAGTCAGCCTGACTGACCTGACATTCAAACAGGAGGGGCTTACCCTGGACAGCCATGATGATGTCCAGCAACGAGATCTCTTCCGAGTCACATCCCAGCCTGAGGCCGCCGCCGAATCCTCGTGAAGAATTGACCAGACCGGTGCGGCTGAGTTCGGATATGATCTGGGGAAGGTACTTGGGGGGAATTGACTGGCGCTGGGCAATCTGATTGGCGGTGGCCTGACCGTCGGTGTTGTGAGCCAGTTCCCAGAGAGCCCGTATGGCATACTCAGTCTTTTTGGTTATCATGCCTCTCAATATACGTATTTTCGCCGGAATTTGGAAGCGGAATGTGTCAGCGGCAGACACGCCGGCCGGTCTGGCAGCCCTGTCAGTGATCGCCGCCCTGCAACGGCGGCCCGGGGGGTTCAGGGAACGGCCGTGTGATCGGCCGCTGCGGTCGCAGGATCAAGGTCCTTAACAGCAAGTAGACGATGGCGACGCTGATACAGGCGTCGGCCACGTTAAACGTCCACCACCGTTCTATGCTATACCCAAACAGGCTGAGGTCAAAGAAATCCACGTCCAGGAAATCAACTACCCGACCCAGACGAATGCGGTCAATAAGATTCCCGATCGCGCCACCGATAATGAAGGCCAGCGGCAGGGACAGCGAAAGCTCGTCACGGTGGCGGTACATGTAGTAGATAAGCACCGGCAGAATGGCCAGGGAAACAACCAGGTAGTAACCGGATGAGCCGATATCGGTGCCCATGGCCCCGCCTTTGTTGTACACCAGGGACAACATGACGAGCGTACCGATGACGTGAACGGGGGGCTTGGAACTCAGAGCCGCTACCGCCCAGTACTTGGTCACCAGGTCGATAACGACCACGCCCAGGATGGTGCCGGTGGTCCAGAGCAGTCGGTGTGGTCTAACGACGCCCAGCTTGGCGTTCCTCTTCGACTGACTTGCACTCGATGCACATTCTGGCGTGCGGGACTGCCTTGAGGCGATCGGCACCTATCTGCTTGCCGCAGCTCTCACACTTCCCGTACGTGCCGTCCTTGATTCGCTGCAGCGCCTCGTCGATATGGTACACCAGCCGGCCCGACTTGGAGGCAAACATGAAGGCCATCTCGCGCTCCATGTGGTCGGTGCCCTGGTCGGCCATGTGATACGAGTGTGAAGACAGGTCGCCGGTCGCTTCCTTGAGAGTGGAGGCGGCATGGGTGTCACCCACGTAGCCCATCTCCCGGAGCATCTCCTCCCGCTTTTTCAGCAGCATGGTTTCATACCTTTTCAAGTCGGACTTTCTCATTGGTCCTCCTTGTCACACTTTCTCCACCGAAATGACTGCCTTTTCTCCGTTTACGTTCCACTCGGTGCCGCCGTCAAGCTCGTCCTTCTCCGTGACTTCCATCTCCTGCGCCAGCGTCTCCCGGCGTATGAACTCGTCGTACCTCGAGGCGGCTGTGTTGAGACGACGCGTGGAGTTTACGCGTACGCGGATCCGGTCCGTTACTTCAAAACCGGACGTCTTGCGCATGTTCTGGATCTTGTTGACAATCTCCCTGGCAAATCCTTCGTCAACAAGGTCCTCGCTCAGTTCCGTGGCCAGGGCGACCGTCACGTGACCATCACTCTCTACGGCGTAGCCTTCTCGTTCGTTGCGGTTTACCTCGACCTCGTCGGGCTTGAGCATGACCGTGCGCCCGCCGTCAAGCTGCAGCTTGAGCTCTCTGGCCTGTACGAACCGCTGGACATCGGAAGAATTCAGCGCTTCGACCATGCGGCCGACCTCCTTGGCATCCTGGCTTAACCTGGGCCCGGCGATCCGGAAATTCAGTCTGGCCGAGTAGCTGACGTACTGGTCCAGCCCGCTCGTGGTTTCGACGGCCTTGATATTCAGCTGGTCCCTGATGATATCCAGGCAGTCCTCGAGCCTGGCCGTGCTCTTGTCGGAAGGAATACCTACGATCAGCCGGGAAAGCGGCTGGCGTACCTTGAGGTTCTTGCGTGACCGGGCCGCCCGCCCCAGCGAGACCACCTTTGCAGCCAGCCCCATCGTCTCCTCGAGTTCGGCGTTGATGCACGACTCGTCGGCTTTTGGATAGGCCGCCATGTGAACCGAGAGGGGAGCACCAAACCTGGCCCGATCTTCACCGTGCAGTTCCTTCCAGATCAACTCTGAGATGAATGGCGAGACGGGCGCAGACAGGCGGCATACACCTTCGAGCACGCGGTAGAGGGTCAGGTAGGCCCGCATCTTGGACGGGTCATCCGCTTTCGCCCAGAAGCGGCGGCGGTTGTTACGGACGTACCAGTTGGACAGGTCCTCGATGACGAAATGCTGTATCAGGCGCACCGGGCGGGTGATTTCGTAGCGGTCAAGGCACGCCGCCACTTCCTTCACCAGGCTGTGGTACCTCGACATAATCCAGAGGTCAAACCGGTCGCTCTCGCCCGCTTTCGATTCAAGGTACTTCTCTACCGAAAGGCCGGCCGCTGCGGCGCCGTCCAGAACGTCATCGATGTTGGCATATATGGCAAAGAACGAGTACGTGTTGCGCAGGGTATCGAAGTACTTGCGGATTACCTCAGCCAGGCCGTCGGTGTCAAACCGCGTCGGCAGCCAGGGACTGGAGGTGGAGACGAGGTACCACCGGACCGGGTCCGCGCCGTACTCGTTGACGGTATCGAAGGGGTCGACGACGTTGCCTTTGTGCTTGGACATCTTCTTGCCTTCTTTGTCGAGGATGAACTCAAACACGATGACGTTCTTAAACGGCGGCTGGTCGAACAGCATGGTTGAAATCGCCAGCAGGACATAGAACCAGCCGCGGGTCTGGTCAACCCCTTCCGAGATGAATTCGGCCGGGTATTTCCGCCTGAAAAGCTCCTCGTTCTCGAAGGGATAGTGCCACTGCGCGTATGGCATCGATCCGCTGTCAAACCAGACGTCGATCAGTTCCGGCACTCGTGTCATGGTCCCGCCGCAGTCGCAGCGGAGTCTGACCGAGTCGATGAACGGCTTGTGCAGGTCGATTTCGTCCGGCACGTCAAGACCTTCCTCGCGCAGCTGCCGGATCGAGCCGACGGCGCGCGCCTTGCCGCACTCCGCCTCATCGCAGATCCAGATGGGCAGCGGCGTTCCCCAGAAACGCTCCCTCGACAGGGCCCAGTCTACATTGTTCTCCAGCCAGTTCTGCATGCGGCCGGTGCGGATCTCATCCGGGTACCAGTTGATCAGGTCATTGTTCCTGATAAGCTGTTCCTTGAACAGCGTGGTCTTGATGTACCAGGATTGCCGCGCGATGTAGATCAGCGGGGAGTCGCAGCGCCAGCAGAACGGGTAGCTGTGCTCGTAGATTTCCTTTCTGAAAAGCCGCCCTGCCGCGGCCAGATCCTCGGTGATCACGGGATCGGCGTCCTTGATGAACATCCCGGCGTACTTTCCGGCGTTATCCTTGAAAATCCCGTTGGGATCAATGGCCTGGAGCACCGGCAGGCCGTACTGCTGTCCCACCTCGTAGTCGTCGGCGCCGAACCCCGGTGCGATGTGGACGATGCCGGTGCCGTCGTCAAGCGTAACAAAGTCACCGTTGATCACGAAGTACGCCTGGTCCGCCATGTCCGGGTAAATGTCGAACAGCGGCTCGTACCTTCTCTTGAGAAACTCCGCCCCCGTCATGCGCTCAAGGACCTTCGGCGACTCTCCGAACACCCGGTGCACGAGCGCTTCGGCCAGCACCAGTTTCTCTCCCTCGTGCTCTACCATCACGTAGTAGGCATCCGGATGCATGCACAGGGCGGCGTTTGACGGCAGGGTCCAGGGCGTGGTGGTCCACACCAGGTAGCTGAAATCACCGTCGGCCGCCTTGACTTTCACGAAGATCGACGGGTCCTTGATCATCTCGTAGCCCTGGGCAACCTCGTGTGACGACAGCCCGGTGCCGCAGCGGGGGCAGAAGGGCATGATCTTATAGCCTTTATAAATCAGATCGCGGTCAAACAGGGTCTTGAGAATCCACCAGACCGATTCGATATAGTCATTGGTCAGCGTGACGTAGGCGTCGTCCAGGTCGAGCCAGTAGCCGATACGTCGGGTAAGCTGGTCCCATTCTTTCACGTATTTGAAGACGGATTCGCGACACTTCTGATTGAACCTGTCGATCCCGTACTCGATAACCTTGGCCTTGCTGTCAAGCCCCAGCGCCTTTTCGACCTCGATTTCCACCGGCAGGCCGTGTGTGTCCCAGCCGGCTTTCCGGTCCACGCGGAAGCCCTGCATGGCCTTGTAGCGGCAGACTAAGTCCTTTACGGTACGGGAGAGAATGTGGTGAATGCCGGGTCGGCCGTTAGCCGTGGGCGGGCCTTCGTAGAACACGAACTCCGGCCAGTTTTCGGCCGCTGCGTGGGCCTTCTCGAAGACCTTTTCCGCATCCCAGAACTCTAGAATGCGCTCTTCGGCCTTCGGAAGTGAGAATCCTTCTTTGTAAGTACTGAACTTCATGGACCCGAATCCTCATTAGCCGCCTAATTTACCCCAGAGTGCTGTTTTTGTAAAGTAATTTCGGCAGGCAGGGTGCCGGCGTTTAGGCCTGACAATCAGTTACATCCAGTTGCCCCCGCGAACAATCGCCCGTTTGCCGCATCCGTTCGAGTTGGCGGCGGCGTTTCCGCCCCGATCAGTTCGGAACCCAGATCTTCTTGGCGGCTACGAACTCGGTCTTCGAGGGGTACTGGATGGGCTGGGGTGAGGACGTATAGAAGAACAAACCCTTATAGCTGGTCAGGTAATTGAATTTCTTGCCGAGGAAGCCCCCTCGGGCGGTCACGACCAGAGGACTATCTATTCGATTGAGAATCTTGACGAACTCAGCCGGGTCCAGCTTGACGATGGCACCCGACGCTTTCGTGGCCTGGGCAATTGCCGCAGCGATCGCTGCGCCCCCCGCCCCTCCCGGTGGCACGTATGTCATTTTCTTTTTTCTCCTTCTGTCTGTATTACCCTCGAACGGGCGGTTTATTCGAGCCTTGCCAGTACTTTATTCCCGCGTTAACCGGTCCGCCTCGGCGACTTTCTCGGCAAACGTGCGGATCGTCGCCTCCACCGGCCCTGGCGTGGACATATCGACACCGCACGCTTTCAGCAACTCAATGGGATGGTCCCTTCCGCCGGCCGAGAGCAGCTCGAGGTAGCGGTCGACGATGCCCTCTTCGCCTTGGGTGAACTTATCGAGTATGGCCTGGGATGCCGCGTACGACGTCGCGTACTGGTAGACGTAGTAGCCGGTATAGAAGTGCGGGATGCGCGCCCATTTGTACTGCTCGTGGTCGTCGAGCTTCAGTTCGGGGCCGAAGTACTTTTGAGCCAGTTCCGCCCACATCTTGTTCATTATCTCAGGGGAGAGCGCTCCGCCTTGTTCGACTTTCTCATGGATATCCAGCTCAAAGCGGGCATACATGATCTGTCGGAAGAAAGTCCCCGTCGTGTTGTCCAGGTACCGGTTAAGCAGGTACAGCCGCTCGGCTTTGTCGCGCGCCTTGCCCAGCAGGAGTTCCAGCAGCAGGCCCTCGTTCAGGGTCGAGGCCACCTCGGCCACGAAGATAGAATAGTGCGACTTGGGGTACGGCTGGGTGCGGCAGGCCAGGAAGCTGTGCATGGCGTGGCCCATCTCGTGGGCCAGGGTGAACATGTTGTCCACCGTGTCGTTGTAGTTCATCAGCACGTACGGGTGAACCGAGTAGTTACCCGAACTGTAGGCACCGCTCCCCTTCCCCTGGGTTTCAAAGACGTCCACCCAGCGGCTGTCAAAAGTGGTCCGCAGTTGCTCGGTGTACGTCCCGCCGAACGGTTGGACGGCCTGAAGGACGCGCTGAACGGCATCGCCGTAGCTCACCTCGTAGTCCTGCTCGGGAAAGAGCGGGCAATGCAGGTCGTACGGTGCGATTTCGTCGAGCTTGAGTATTCTCTTTCGCAGCGCCGTATAGGCGTGCAGGGCGGCCAGGTTCGCCTCGGTCGTATCCAGCAGCGAGTGGTACACGGACAGCGGGATATTGTCTCCGTCGAGCGCCGCGTGCAGGCAATTATCGTAGCGCCGTGCCCGCGTGTAGAACACGTCCGCATTGACGGATGAAGTCAGCGAGGCGCCGATAGTGTTGACGTGGTCCTTGTAGGCCGAGTAAAACCCGGCGCTGGCGTCCCGCCGCACCCGCCGGTCCGGCGACTCCAGGAATTTGGCGAACCGCTGCTTGGTGAGCGGAACCTCGGCTCCCTGCTCGTCCTTGATGGTCGGGTAAGTCAGGTCGGCATCATCGAGCATGGTGAAAATCGACCCCGGGCCTCGGGACACCATGGCTGAGTTGGCTAACACCTCTTCCACTTCCTCGGACCGCACGTGGGCCCGCGAACGGATCAACTCGCGGACGTAAAAATCGAACTCGTCGGTTTTCTCGAACTGCCCGGACATTTCCAGCAGCTTGTTCTCGTCGATAGTGAGCAGTTCCGGCTCGATAAAGGCAAAGGCCGCGCCGGCCTGGGCGCCCAGGGCCGCCGCGCGCTCGTTCATGGCCTGATACCGGGAAACGCGGTTGTCGAGATCCTTGCTGAGATAGGCGTAATGGACAAGGTTGAACAGGCGGCGGGACAACTCGGCGCGGGTCTTCAGGCAATCGTACATAAGGGCCGGGGATTGGGCCAGCCGGCCGGCAAATTCGCGGGCCCGGTCAATTTCCTTCCGGACACTCCGGTATTCCGTCTCCCAGGCATCGTCATCCGCGAAGATATCGGTCAGGTCCCACGTGTACCGCTCTTCGATGTCGGCTCGCTGCGCAATAGGTTTGGGTCCGGCTTGTTTTTCAGTGGCCATAGGTCTCCTCACTGGTCGGTTCTTCCGGGTCCGGCAATATCAGGAAATCGCGGTGTGAAAGCAAGCTGACGAAAAAACGGTGGGTTTCGGAACCCGCAAGTCGATGACCGTGCCGACACGACAGGGGCTGTGGGGTAAGCCTTAGCGTTCGAGACGCGCCTTGCGGATTTTCGACCAGTAGTACCACCGGCATTTGTCCGGCGGCAGTTCAGGATTCTCTGCCTGTGCGATGGCCGCCTGGAAAACGTCCTGAAGGCACGGATCGACTCGCCCACCGGTGACAGCCTCAAGCCGCCGGCGTAGCCGGCGCGCGTCCTGCCCCCTCAGATGCTCGACTTCCGTTATGCCAATGGCCGCCAGGCTCTTGACAGTCGCCTTGCCCACTGATCTCAGGTCCTGCAGACGTCGCGCGCTTTTCATGCTTCCACCATAGGCTGAAACGAGTCCCTGATCAATTACATTCTAAAACGGCACGTCGGGGCAAGCAGAGAGAGAATACGCGGCAATTCCTACTCGGTCTTCATTAACCTGTGGCCAAGCGAATAGCCGTCCCCGAGATATTTACCCACTCCGTAGTATTTCCTGATTCCCGGCGCAAACAGGCAGGCCTTCACCTTTTCAACGTCGGGGACGCCTTTTCCCTTGAGCATCCCTTCCTCGATCTTGACATCCATGATCTCGCCGATGAATTGCGTGTGCAGCCCGATCTCGTGCGTGTGGATGATCCGGCACTCCAGAATCCACGGAAACTCCGCCACGTAGGGGGCATCCACAAGCTCGCTTTTGACCGGGGTCAGCCCGGTGGTGGCGAACTTGTCCTCGTCCCGCCCGGAGGCAATGCCGATGTAGTCAGCTTCTTTGATGTAGGTTTCAGACGGGATACTGACCGTAAAGGCCTTGCGCGCCATGAGGTTGCCGAAGGAATACGTGGCCTCTCGAAGCGAGACGGTCACGCAAGGGGGTTTCGAGCAGCACACCCCGCCCCAGGCGGCGGTCATGACGTTGGGTTTGCCGTCCTTATTGTATGTCCCGATCACCCAGACGGGCGTCGGGAAAACCAGTGTTGTAGCGCCGAGTGATTGTTTCATGGCCGTCTCCTACTGCTAATACCTCGCTGAGCGAGGACTCCGTCTAAATCGTGCCGCGGGCTCACGTAGCACAAAGCGGTGCGCCACGGTTTCTTTCTGCCCTCACACCTCCATCCATTTGACGCAGCCGGCGATCAGGTTGCGAAGTTGCGGCTCGGTCCGCGAGGCGGTGCCGATTACGTCCTCGAGTGAACAGGGATGCATGTTGTCGGCCAGCCCCATGTCGGTGATGATCGAGAACGCCAGGACTTTGGTCTTCTGGTGATGCGCTGCAATTACTTCCGGCACCGTCGACATGCCCACGGCATCGGCGCCGAGCGTGCGGAACATGCGGTACTCTGCGGCCGTCTCCAGGCATGGTCCGGTCAGGCCGAGATACACACCCACCTGGAGGCGAAGTTTCTGGTCCAGGGCGATCTGTTTGGCCAGTTGCTGATACTGGCAGTTGTAGACCTCGAACATGTCCGGGAAGCGGTCGCCCCATTCGTTGTCGTTCGGCCCGATCAGGGGGTTGTCCGGGAAGAAGTTGATGTGGTCTTTGATCAGCATGATGTCGCCCGGTTTGAAGTTGGGGTTCAGGCCGCCGGCGGCGTTCGAGACGATCAGGCTCTGTACGCCGAGCTTCTTCATCACCCGCACCGGGAAGGCGATCTGCTGCATGGCGTACCCCTCGTAGTAGTGAAATCTGCCCTGCATGCACACCACCGGTTTTCCCTTCAGGTTGCCGAAAAGCAGCCTGCCGGCGTGCGACTCGACCGTCGAGACCGGGAAATGGGGGATCTTCTCGTAGTCGACGGTGCCGACCATCTCAATGCCGTCGACGAGCGAGCCCAGGCCGGTGCCGAGGATAATGCCGATCTTCGGCTCAAGTGCAACCCGGCTTTTTACGTAGCCGGTCGCTTCATCCAGCATGGTGTGGATTTCATCCCAGGTATGCGTACCTTCCCGTGCCATCCATGATCCTCCTTATGATCGCTATGTCCGAGCAAGTACCACGAATATAACAGTCTGCTGTGCCGCCTGAACTAAAATCTTGGTGAAAAAAAAGACCGACCCTGCGGGAACGGTGGGCCGGCCTTTACTTACAAACGTGGGTGGGTAGGTTAGCTTTTGGCAGCCTTGTCCATTTCCTCTTCGAACTTCCGGGCCACCTCGTCAAGGTCGTCCGCTATGTTGTCCGGGGCGCCCGGCTGCTCCTTGGGCGCGGAGTTATCCATGTCTATGACGTTGTGCTCAGTCGGCTGGTCCTGGGCTTCCGGCGCCAGCCCGATCTTATCGGTGGATTTGTTCTTCTCTTCGGCTCCGTGTGCCACGAAACCGTTCGGGATATCCTCGGCCCGTTTGGTCGTCTCGACCACGGCGCCCGGTGCCGGGGTGGGGGCGACTGCCGGTTCTTCCTCCTCGGCCGGTTGTAATCGCGCCGATCTCTTGTAGCTCTCCAGCGCGGCGGCCAGCTCAGGATCTATCGCTTTCTCGATTTCTGCGGTTTGCTCCTCTGGCGGCTGCCCGGCCAGAGCCTCCATCTCCTCATCCGGCATGACCGGTCTGATTTCGCCGGGAGCGTTGGCTTCTTCGGTCTTTATCCCCTCCTGCCTGGAGGGCGGTGTGGCAATTGTCTCGCGAGTTTTCGCCTGCACCTCGGCTGAGTCCGTGATATCCAGGGCGTCCTCGTCAGTACGCGTGGGCGTAGACTGGGCGATTTCTTCGACAAGCTCCAGGTGTGAGCTTATCAGGCCCTTTAGCTTGGACATATAGGACTTCTTGGTCAGATTGAGCTGGGCGACTTTTTCCTCGATATCGGTGATTTGCCGGGACCGGATTTCGAGCACGTTTTCCGCTTCCTTCTTGGCCTGGGCCAGAAGAGACTCGCCTTCCTGCCTGGCGTTGGCCATGGTAATGTCGGCGTTGCGGCGGGCGTCGATAGCGGCGTTCTTGATGGTATCCTCGAACTGCTTCAGACCGGCCAGTTGACTTTTGAGTGACTCGATTTCCATCGACAGCCGGAGATTCTCCTGCTTGGCCGTTTCAAGGGAGGCGGCAACCTGCTCCATGCACTCGTCAACGGCATCCTTCTCGTAGCCACGGAGTTGCGTCGGAAACTCGTAGTTCCGAATATCATTCGGCGTCAGGTCCATATTCACTCTCACTTGTTACAGGTCTCTGTCCCGTCAGGCAAACCGCCCGTGTCCCGGTGTTCGAAAATCGAGCAGTTTCAAAACGGTACTACAGTATAGTTATCGTACCGCCCTCGGAAATCTTAACCGGAATCAGAGAAAAACAGCGGTTGGGCCGGCGCCCGGGAATCGCGAGTTATTTCAATCCTTTTCAGGGAGTTGCCAGCCCGACCGGGCAGGCGGGAAGGGCTTGAGTGCCCTAATCGCGGGGCGGACGGGGGCCGAAAATGCCGGTGCCGATGCGTATCATCGTCGAACCTTCGCGGATCGCAATCGGAAAGTCTCCCGTCATCCCCATTGAGAGCACGTCGAACTGATCGCCCGCAAGAGACCGACCCTTCTCGAAGAGTTTCCGGCAGCGCGCGAAAGCCGCCCCGATTCGGGCCTCGTCGTCGGTCAGCGGTCCAACGGTCATCAGGCCGGAGACATTGACGTTGGGTAAGGGCAGGATCTGCTCCAGCAGCCCGAGGGCGTCGTCCGGTTCAACCCCGGACTTCTGTTCCTCGCCGGACGTGTTGACCTGCACGTAGCATTCGATGACGCGGTCGGCTTCGGCCGCCCGCCGGTTGATTTCCGCCGCCAGTCGCGGTGAGTCCACGGATTGGATGACGTCAAACAGATCCACCGCCTTCTTGACCTTGTTGGTCTGAAGGTGCCCGACCAGGTGGAAACGGGCGATGGGACCGACCTCCTGTATTTTGGGCTCCGCCTCCTGCAGGCGGCTTTCCCCAATGTTGTGAATGCCGCAGGCGACGACCGTCCTGATGATTCCGGGAGGGTGGGTCTTGGTGACTGCGACGATAGTGATGTCATCCATATCTCTATCGTACGCTTCGCAGGCATCAGCGATCTGACCGTGCAGTTCGGTCAGGTTCTGTAGTATTGTCTCTTTCATCCAGCGACGTAAGAAAGTGAAAGAGCCGCGGCCATATCAAGGGAAATTTGCGCACCGCACGTACGCGGCCGGAACCGTCTGTGCCCTCAAAAGGGCAGGCCGGACCGCGCTGTCAAGATTGGCCCGTGTCGGCGCGCTCAGGCGACCGTAAGCAACCCCTTGTCCTCAGCCACGGCCGGACTCGTGTAATCGGCCGGGAGCGACTCGGCCGGTTCAGGAACGGTCTCGACCTCGGTTCGGGCCGGTACGAAGCGTGATTCTACCGCGTCCAGCACGGAGCCGACCCGGTCAAAAAAGGTCTCGATGCTCTCGGTCAATTGCTCTCGGACCAGATCCACGTGGGCGCCTGCAAATCCCAACTCCTCGGCGGCAGCGTCAAACGAGGCTACGATTGACCGAAGAAGGTTTTCCTCGGTTTCACTCAGGTAACCGTCCACGGTGTCAAAGAACGTAGCCATCATCTCGGACGTGCCTTGCAGCGCGACTCCTCCGGCGGTATCCAGGTAACTGCCCATATGATCGGGGCATTGCGCCGCGACCCGCCGGGTCTGCGCGTGAAAGCGATCCGCGAAGGCAAAGCTGAACCGGTTGTCGACGTGGAAGCGAAGGGCAAACTTGTTCACGGTCCGTTGGTGGTGGCCGTGCTCCTTGACGTCGATTGACCGACGAACCTTGACTGCCTCCCGGTAGAAGGACTGAAGGGCGAAGTCGCGGTCCCGGACCTGCAATGAACCTGCCTGTTTGGACTTTGCCGAGACCGATTCTCTGGCGTGGGTGTTGCCGCCGGCCTCGCGGGTGCTGTCATAGGAATCGACAGTCTGTTTCCCGGAGACGGCAAAGTCTGTGCTAAGACCAAATCCGGCGGCTGCGAATTGGTCGAGCATCGGTGTTTCCTCGTTGGCCAGTTGCCGCGCCGTCTGCACTACCGCGTTCAGATCGAATCGAAGGTCAAGCTTGTAGTCCAGCCGGGCCTGACGCCGGTAGTAGTAGATAGCCTCAGGTTCCTCCGTCGGCATTTCACCCTGGGGCGGCGGCACGTCCGGGGTCATCGAGGGCAGAGGTGCTTTCTCGGAGTCGACCGGAACCGATGGCTCATAGCGATCGACGGTCTCGGGTGCCGCCGTTTCTTCCTCGGGGGCAGCAGGTGTGGTGGTCTGCGTGTTGCCCTGTTCGAGGCCGTACCGGGCCAGGCTGAGGTACCGGTCGCGCAGATGTTGTACCACTGTACTCAGGAAATAGGAAGTGTTCATGATATCCTTCTGTTTAGCGGCTGGCTGTTTCCCTTCCATTAAATATATCGGCAACCGCGCCGGGGCATCCAGCCCCGGCCGGCCGTGACCGGAGGGCGTTTGGTTCGCGAACATGGCGGGTTGACAATGCCCGCAGACCGTGTAACTTGGCCTGACCATCGCTCCGGGATCAGGAGCGGGAGCATAGAACCGAGGAAGAAGGTATTACCATGACACCGGTAAAGGGCGAGACCCTCCAGGCACTCAGTGCCGGCATCAAGGCCGAGGCCGCGGCCTATGTGTTCTACATAACGGCGGCCGCCAAGGCCGAGGCATCGTCGTTCAAGGACATTCTTGCAAAGCTGGCGCACGAGGAAAAGGAGCACTTCCATATTCTGGAGCGTCAGCACGATTCCCTGGTGCGGAGCGAGAAGTGGGTCAGTACGGCTGATATCCTCAAGGGAGAGGGGCTGCCTGAGATTCCCGAAGACATGATGGCCTCGCACCGCGAACTCATGTCTGAAGTTCAGGACGCCGTCTCGGTCCGGACCCTCCTCGAGATTGCCTACCGACTGGAAGAAGAGGCTTATGGTACCTACAGTCGCGAAATCGCTCGTGCTGACTCTGAGGAAGGCAGGAAGATCTTCACGCAACTGGCCGGGTTTGAGCAGGGCCACATGAGAGTGATCGAGGAACTGATGGTCCGGTACGCCTGACGGTCAGACCGGCCTCACGTTTTCGACACGGTTTCGGGCCGAGGTGAGGTTCCTCCCGTCTGAATCTTTTTGTTGTCACTGCAGTGCACCGCTGCTATAAATCGCATCATGAAGCTTGACTCCCCGCTCACGTGGATTGAGTTGTCGCGCTCGGCCCTGTACAGGAACCTTGACAGCCTGACCAGACTGGCCGGCGGGCGGCAAATGGCCGTATCGGTCAAAGCCAACGCCTACGGTCACGGACTGCCGGATATCGTCAGCCTCCTGGAGCCGCGCCGTGACGTCGAGTATCTCACCGTGCACTCCCTCGAGGAGGCCATTGCCTCTCGTGATGCGGGCTGGTCCCGAAAAATCATGGTCCTTGGTCTGGTCCCTACCGACAGTCTCGAGGCCGTTCTCCAGTACCGCCTGGAACCGGTCGTCTTCACCAGAGAATCCCTGACCGGTCTGGGCAGGCTTGCCGCGAAAGCCGGAACGAGAATCCCCACTCACGTTAAGCTGGAAACAGGGACCAACCGCCAG
This sequence comes from Acidobacteriota bacterium, assembly GCA_035529075.1. Taxonomy (NCBI): domain Bacteria; kingdom Pseudomonadati; phylum Acidobacteriota; species Acidobacteriota bacterium. The sequence goes on from DATKXK010000003.1 coordinate 77,664, forward strand.
GGGATACTGGAGACGGAGTTGCCGGCTTTTGCAGCCATTTACAAGAAATACCCGAGCCTTGGCGGTCCGCAGGGCGCCAGTACGCACTTTGCCAACATTGAGGACACGACGAGCCATGAGTATGCCGAGTACCAGCTAAAGAACTTTCATCGCCTGGTCGCGGCCATGACACGTCTGGGCATAAAACCGAAATTGCGCCACACGGCGGCCTCGGCAGCTCTCATTTTGTTCGACAAGACCCGCCTGGATCTGGTCCGGCCGGGCATTGCCGTGTACGGGCACTGGCCTTCAAAGGAAACCTACCTCACTTACCGGCTTCAGGGGGGAACGGACGACATCTTTGCCCCGGTGCTTTCCTGGAAAACCCGCATCACGCAACTGAAGAGGTTGGCCGTCGACAGCTTTGTAGGTTACGGCTGTACCTATCGGACCAGCGCTCCCGCCCGGCTGGCTGTTCTGCCGGTGGGCTATTGGGACGGATACGATCGCTTCCTTTCCAACCGCTCTCATGTTCTAATCCGTGGCCGGCGGTCTCCAGTGAGGGGCCGGGTCTGTATGAACATCACGATGGCGGATGTAACTGACAACAAGGGAGCCGCGTTGGGGGATGTCGCCACACTGATTGGGCGGGATGGCCGCGAGCAGGTGACCGCGGAACAACTTGGTGAATGGGCGCAGACGATCAACTACGAGATACTGGCCCGCCTGTCTTCGGCCGTAGTCCGCAGAATTGTGCCCTGAAACACTGGCGGGATTTCGGTGGCCGTCCGGGATACAATCGGCGATAATTGAGGTCAATTTTGACGAACATTGGTCGCAGTTTTCCCTTGACAAGGCGGATTAGCGAAGTATGTTCTTTGTGAACCTTTTCACATATGTTATGTACTAAGAGGTTATGGTTAACAACACCAATCGGCTGGCGGCTGCGATAGGCAACAAACGCATCTCCGAATCTACCATACACCGCCTTTCTCTGTACTACCGGGCGCTTTTCCTGCTTGAGAAGGAAGGTGGCGAGACGGTCTCCTCCAAGGAACTGGCCAAACGCGAGAAGCTGACACCGGCGCAGGTACGCAAGGACCTTTCGTTCTTCGGGTCATTCGGCACCAGGGGACTTGGCTACCCGGTCAGCGAACTCAGGCTGCAGATTTCGGCTATTCTCGGTATCAACCGCACTTGGCGGGTGGCCCTGATCGGGGTGGGCAACATCGGCTCGGCGCTGGTCAGCTACAAGGAATTCGCCAAACAGGGGTTTCAAATAGTCAAGTTGTTCGACAATGACCAGCGCAAGATCGGTTCCAACCACAAGGGCATCGTAATTTCCGACATCAAGTACTTGGAGAAAGAGCTCAAGGAAGCCCGCATCGAGATGGTGGTTGTAGCAGTACCTGCGACCGTCGCCCAGTACATCGTTGATGACGTCGTGAAAGCCGGAATCAAGGCGATCTTGAATTTCGCGCCCGTCAACCTCAAAGTTCCGCTCGATGTCTACCTGAGAGATGAGAACATGTCGATGGAGCTCGAGTACCTCTCGTTCGCAATTGTAAACAACTACACGGAGAAGAAAGTCAGGGTATAGGCCCTTCCGTCTCAGGCCACCCGTCTGAATCCGTCTGCCCGCCGGCAGCTTCCTGACCGTGATGCCCTGCCCCGGCGGGCCTTCTTGTCTGGTACTGCCCGCCTTCGCCGCCGGAAGCCGCAGGGCCCCGGGTCCTGTGCCGCCCTGCCGCCTGACACTGTTGGAGAATCCCCATTGGTGATATGAATCGGCCCATATTTCGGCGGTCGACCAAAGCGCGCAACTCTCTGTCAAAGAATAGCTTGTACCTTCAGGCACGGCATTTGAAACTGGACAGTCTGTCACGGAATTGAAACCGAAGGGAGATGCCATGCAAAAGAGGACAATGGTAGGCTTGGTCCTGATCCTGCTCGTGCTCGGATCGGCGATAGTTCTGGCCGGAAGCAATCCCGCCCGCGCCGATAAGCCGAAACCCGCGCATGAAGCTGCCCAGACTTCGACTGAGATCGAGATGATGATTGAGAACCTCTCGCACCACATCGATCTTTGGCACGATGCCGTTCTTAAAGGGAATACGGCAAACGTGAACCGTTTCGAAGCAGAGATTTTGAAGATTGTCCGCTCGGATATAGAAAAAGCACAGACAGCGGTTACGTTCTATGCGCGGAAGGCTGCCCTTTCCCCGCCTCAAATGGACGGTGATCGCGCGTCTGTCTCCGGCCCGCGCGTTGGCGTGGAACGAGATGCGTTCCGACGGTCGAAATCGATGCTGAGCGCCAAGGAGCAGTTGTCACTGTCGTTCACGCGCAGCGATGCGTTCAGCAATAAGTACCGCCTGATCAATGACTACGTTGACCTCCTGCGCAAGCAACTGGACATGCCAAAAGTCGAGTTGGCCGAGCAGAAAGCAAGCCCCGTGCAGCACTCCGGACAAAAAGTAGCGGATTAGCTGGTCACTCCTCTCCTTGTGTGGGACCCTTTGTGGGGCGTCGCCGCATCGTGTGCGGCGGCGCCTTTTTCTTATCCCGGCCGCCCGTTCGTGCCTGACGGCTCGCCCCCGGTGCGACTCCACGAGCCTGCGCCCCTTTGCGTTACGGCTCGGCTGCGTCGAGAGAAACACGGCCCAAAGACGCTAATGTCGCGGCTCAACGCGGGGCAATAATCGACCAGCCGGACGATTTTTTCCTTGCAGTGAGGGCAGGATTCATTATTTTGTGTGTGGCACCGGGGGACTGCAACACCTTGGCTGGCAGCCTTTCGCCAGCGTTGCCGCATCGTGATATCTTCGCACTTGCAACGGTCTCCCGTTCGGTAGGCAGATTGACAGAGGTTAACGGATAACCGCCATTGTGACGGGGAAGACGCTGGCCGGATCCGACTTTCAGGGACACACCGGCACTGAGTCTCCCCTCGGGAGCAGCGCGTAGCCGCCAAAGCACACGTCAACAGTTACTTAACCTGGATCCCCTCGTTTCAGCGCTGTACGCCGCAGGGTGGTCGTTTCCGAAGGGGTGTCGGTTCCCCTCTTTGGATAGCAGCAATGCCTGACTGGTTTCGTCAGGTTGGTGAATGGCATGGGCACGAAGGAGTCTACCATGAGGCGGACGTGGATTTTGCTGGTGCTGCTGCTGGCCGTCTGGATGGGGGGAGCCGAGGGTCAGGTGACCGAGGTGGTTCTTGACCACGTGACGAACAGCTACGACGACACCCTGTTGCAGGCGGGAGCGGAGCACACCTTTGCACTGCGGGTACGGAACATCGGTAGTTACGTCAACTACAATCCGAACAACGGTTTTCGGGTGTTTTCGGATGATGGTGCGGAGTGGACGCTGCCGTATACGGACACGGTCATAGACACCACGATTACGATGGTTCAGTTGCCGCCGGACCTGATTCTTGAGACG